>CAYISL010000010.1:0-10682 GCA_964366075.1 uncultured Candidatus Saccharibacteria bacterium | reverse complement strand
TTTCGCCTCTGGCGAAATTGCCGCAAAGCGGCATTTAACAGGGTAAAGGTTTTGTTGCCAAAAATCATTCATCTGATGACTCTGATTTTTGGACAAAGCCCTTTAGGGCTTCTTTAGTATAAATATTTGACGGATTCCACAACATAAACCCATTAATAAGTTCTGGCGTTGTTGTAGCTGCGTCGTAAACCGCCTGAATTTCTTTGCTAACCATTTCAGCATTATAGGTGGCTCCTAAATTAAAATCCTGGAGCCAAGGGCGGAGCTTAGCTTTTAATTGAGAGCTTTCATTTTTTAGTTCTATGGTAGAAGTGGCAGTGGAACTTGCAGTAGAGCTTGTTGTAGGTTTTAGCCCGTATTCTCTAAGCCGCTTCAAAGCCGAATCCATCGACTGTTTAACAACTTCATAAGGATGGAGAGCGGGATTTTTATAACCAAAAAGGCCAGTAAAGTAATGGGAGGGATAAATCATTGGAGAAACGAAATCGAAATAAATATAAGCGTTTTCAATTACTTGTCCTATCCCCAAATCATTAGCGTCTATAGTAGTTAGCCCAAAGAGATCAGCGGAAATTTTACTATCTTTAAGTTCAGAACGCAAATATTTAAAAAAATTACGGATGACATTTGGTTTAGAAGTTTTTTGGTCCCAAAAAGGAAAACTCATATCGTTAAGGTTGCCATCAGAAGGAAAACGGATGTAGTCGAAATTTAACTCATCAAAGCCGCGGCTAGCAACATCTTTAGCAATGGCGATATTGTAGTCCCAAACCGGTTTGGCAGCCGGATCAACCCAGGCTAATTTTTTATTGTCGTACCAAATTTCATTGGTACTTGAGCTTTTAATGGCTAAATCCGGTCTGGCTTTAGCGAGAACAGGATCCTGAAAAATAGTGATTCGGCCAATCGCATAAATATTCTCGTCATGCAGTCTTTTGATGAGAGCGTTCAATTTGGGAATGCGGATATCTTTAGCTTTATATTTTTCCACCTCAGCATTTTTAATATTGTAAGCAACATAACCAGAGAAATCTTTAATATCAATTACCACCGCATTAAGTTCAGTAGTTTTTAGAAGATCAATAATATAATCCATTTTTGTCTTATTAGCAGCTGACCAACTGGTTAGATAAACAGCTTTTATAATATTAGGCGGATTAGCTAATGGTTTTTGGGGCTCGATATCACTTGGTGGCGGTAATGGCTTAGGATCATTGGTTTTGTTTGGCGATTGCGCCTCAGGAACAGTCAAATTTAACCCGTTTGAGGAAATAACAAGGTCGTTTCTTGTCTGATAAAAAAGAAATAAACTAAAGCCAAAAAGAAATAAAATTATAAAGACGGTTAGATAACGTCTCATTATTTTCCCATCATTTTACTTGATTCCCCAAGTTTATTATATCATAATAAACGCTATGAGTTTGGCTTTGTATAGGAAATATCGGCCGCGTCAATTTAGGGAAATTATCGGCCAGGAAGTAATAGTAAAGACTCTTCAAAGTGCTTCGCTTTTAGACCGCTTTTCCCATGCCTACCTGTTCACAGGACCGAGGGGCACAGGAAAGACCACCCTAGCGCGTTTAATTGCTAAAGCGGCCAATTGCCAGAAGCGAGACGAGGTTACTTCAAGGCAAGGAGAGCCCTGTAATAGCTGTTTAGCTTGCCAAGCTATTGACAATGGCCAGGCTTTAGATGTCATTGAAATTGATGCTGCTTCTAACCGAGGGATCGACGAAATTAGAAATCTTAAAGAGGCTGTTCGTTTTTCTCCTTCTCATTTAAGATTTAAGGTTTTTATTATTGATGAAGCTCATATGTTAACCAAGGAGGCTTTTAATGCTCTTTTAAAGACATTAGAAGAGCCTCCGGCGCACGCTATTTTTGTTTTAGCTACCACTGAACCGGACAAATTACCAGCCACCATTATCTCCCGTACTCAACGTTTTGATTTCAAGAAACCCACTGTCAGTCAGATTATCCAAAAATTAAAAGATATTACTCAATCAGAAAGAACTGAAATTTCTGAGGAGGCTCTTCGACTAATTGCTCTTGACGCTGAAGGCGGGTTCCGCAATGCCGAATCTCTTTTAGATCAAATTATTGCCCAAAACAGAGAAAGAATTACCTTGACAATGGTAGAAGAAATTTTAGGCAGATTAAGTTTTGCCAAAATCGGCGAACTGGTTGAGTTGGTTGTTAAAAATAATCTTCCCGGCACCCTGAAATTTCTTTCTGAAATAGACGAGCAAGGTTATAATGTTTTTCAAATTAACAAAATATTAATTGGTTATTTTAGAAAAATTCTGGCTTTGAGATTAGACCCAAGTTTTGAAGAAATTTTAAAGAAAGATTTTACTGACGAAGAAATAACGACAATTAAAAATTTTTCCAAAATCCTGTCTCAAGAAAAAGGACTCCAGATACTAAAATCTCTAATTGATGCCCAGTATCAAATGCGCTACAGTCCTGTACCCGCTGTGGTCTTAGAAGTGGCTTTGATTGAAAATTTAAAAGAAAGGTAAAATTGCGGGGGCGGCTAATGGTAGGAATTTTAAGGGATTAGTGCTATTATTAGCGTAATGTCATGGAATAAAGGTTTTACAAAAGAGACCCATCCCGGTGTCAGGAAAATTTCGGAAACTATGAAGAAGAGGAAGTTGGATAATTTTAAGAAGTGGAGAGAAAGGATGAAATCTATAGGAAAAATTAAAAGCTATTATCCTGATTTTAAAAAAGACGAATACTTGGCGGAGTTGATAGGAGTTGTTTTAGGAGACGGTAATATCGGGAAATTCCCCAGAACCGAACGGCTTATAATTGCGAGTAATTCCAATAATCAGGGTTTTATAAATAGATATAGTGATATTATCCAAAAAATTTTTCTTAAAGAGCCAAAGCGCATGAGATTTAAGGATTCGAATTGCACAAGAATAAGTATTTACGAGAAATTTATTAGTAAAAGATTGGGCATTCCATTAGGCAAACGTGCCGAGATAGATTTTAAAATACCAAAGTGGATTCTTCAGAACAATCAATTTTTAATCAGTTTTTTGAGGGGATTGTATGAGGCAGAGGGAAGTTTTTGCGTTCATTTACCCACAAGCACTTATAAGATGTTTTTTTCAAACAAAAACGATTCTTTACTTAATAACGTATATCAAGGCATAAAAATTTTAGGATTTAATCCCCATCGAAGCAAATATAAGATTCAATTATCCAAAAAGGAAGAGGTTTATACTTTTAAAAATTTAATAAATTTTCGAAACTACAATAAACTTTGAAATCTATATATTGCGGGGTGGTGCAACTGGTAACACGTTAGGCTCTGGACCTAAAGTTCTAGGTTCGACTCCTAGCCCCGCAGCCACTAAATGCTAATTCAAGTGACCGAGATTATTTTTAAGAAATATAATTATGGAAGAAGAAATAGAAATAACTAATTTTAATAAAAATACTATTGAGGACATTCTTTCTAGAAAAGATGTTAAATATTCGGTTTCTTATTTTCAAAGAGATTATTCGTGGGGAAAAGATGAGTGGGGAAAACTTTTAGACGATATTTTCGAGTCATTAAGTGAAAGAAGAAAACATTTTCTCGGTTTCATGACATTTTTTAGACCAGATAATAGCAATGAAATTCAGATAATTGAAGGACAACAAAGATTGGCTACAATGACTATTTTAGCAGCAACTATAAGAGATATTTTTATAGAAAAAAAAGACAGCAAATGGAAAGAAATAGATAATCAATTAATAAAGACCAAAGACATATATTCTGAAAAAATCTTTGATAAATTGGGACTTTCCGAGATTAATCGAGATTTTTTTAAAGAATACATACATAAAGAAGACAGGGCTAAAGAAAAGACTGAAAAAATGAAAAAGGAAAAAAGGTTAAAATTATCCAATAGACTTATTAGAGATTGTTATAATTATTTTCACAATAAACTTAAAGATCAGCGTTTACTTCTAGATATATTACGTCAAGCCACTAGAGAATTCATCGTAATAACAACAGAGGTTACAAATTTACGTTCTGCGTATATACTTTTCCAAACATTAAATGATCGAGGTTTAGATTTAACTCTTTCTGATTTGTTAAAAACTCACTTACTCCAAAAATCAGGAGACGATTGGAAAGACATAAAAAAGGATTGGGATTTTATATTAAACCTTTCAGGGATAGATAATATGAATATTTTCTTAAGGCATTATTGGTTATCGACGAGAGGTACCGTAAAAGAAAAAGAACTATTCGATAAATTTAGTAGTGAAATTAAAAATAGAGAAGAATGTTATAAATTTATTAGGGAACTAAAAAAAGAAGCTGGAACCTATTCTATGTTATTAAATCCAGAGGCAAGTGATTTTTTTGGCAATAAAATTATTGTAGAATTGCTAAAAGATGAATTATATATCTTAACCAAACAACAGGTATTGCCATTGTTATTAGCAGTATGTCAAAAATTCAATTCAGATAATAAAACTTTAGTCGTGAAATCACTTATTAGTTTTATTTTTAGATATTTAACAATCGGAGAACAAGAAAACAAAGAATTAGAACGTTTGTTTAGTGAGATTGCTAGAAGTATAAGAAAAAATAAAATAAAAAATGCCGTTCATGTGATAAAAGAGTTGAAGAAAAAGGATATCAATAACGCAACCTTTAAACAATTATTTAAAACCAAGCAAATAAAAGACAATAAAAAAGCTGTTTATATATTAACAAAAATAGAAAAATTTCTTAGCGGACAAAAAGAAAAATTTGCTGCCGATATTACTTTAGAGCATATATTACCTGTTAATCCTGATAATGAGTGTAAACAGCAGTATACAGTAGATAAAAAACTCTGGGAAGATAAAGACGAGTGGATCTATAGAATAGGTAATATGACACTATTATTGTCTAAACCTAATAAAAAAGCACAGAATAAATCTCCAATGATAAAATCAAGGGAAATATATAAAAAACACACAAAACTTGAAATAAATAAAGACTTGAAGAATATAAAAAAATGGTCTACGGCAGAAATTGAAAAAAGGCAAGAAAAATTTGCTGAATATGCATCCCAAATTTGGAAATTATAATTTCTTGTGTATTATTTAAATTCTCAAAGAATAGCCCCGACCGAGCCGCGTCGGTAAGGAAGTCCGAAAAGGCTTAAAATTTCCCTCAAAATCGTAGTTCCAGACCGGGGCACACAACACTTCGACAAGTTCAGTGTAAACGCGAGTCAGCGCAGTATGGTTCGACTGCGCTCACCACAAGTCGAGGGAGACCGGAGAGCGAGGTTTTAAGCCAATTCTAACTCACCGGTCTTGGGCGTCCACGATGGGTACGTTCTCTGGAATTCGAACTAACTGATATAATTTCAATATGGATAAGATCAAATCAATTTGTATTTTTGGAGACAGCACCGCATGGGGTGCATGGGATATGGAAAAAGGCGGATGGGTAAATCGCCTCTGGCTTTATACTGGTGAAAAAACTGATGGTGAGTGCGAAATTTACAACTTAAGTATTTCCGGAGGTACAACTGAAACTATACTTGAAAGGTTTGAGTCGGAAGCAAAAATTAGAGAAGCCGACGGTTTAATTTTTCAATCTGGCGGAAACGACTCATATCTAAAAGGTAAAAATGGCCCTAATCAAATTCCGTTAGATAAATTTAGGAAAAACTTAGAAGAAATTATTAAAAGAGCCAAAAATATCACCCAAAACATAATCTTTATTGGATTCAAAAATGTTGATGAGGCAAAAACTATGCCAGTATCTTGGAAGGATATTTATTATATAAATGCAGAAATAAAAAAGTATGATGAGGCGATGAGGGATGTCTGTAAGGAACACAATATCCCATACTTGGATATTTTTGGTTTATTAAATGTTGATGATTTTGAAGATGGTCTTCATCCGAATGCGGCTGGGCATGAAAAGATATTTACAAAAGCGAGAGACTTCTTAACTGCGAATAACTGGATTTAAAACGATAATTTAAGGACCCGTCCAGGATTCGAACCGAAGTGATAGAATAAAAAGTGTAGATTCAATCATTACTAGACCGAGCCGGTTCGAATATAAGCACGGTAGCTCCAGTCAGCGCGGTATCGAGGAGACCGAAACGGGCCAATAATTAAAAGAATGGAACTAAAAAGCGGAATCAATAAAAAGCATTTGATACTGTGGAGTTCGTATGACTTCGCTAATTCGTTCGTTTTTATAACCTTCTTTCTCTACTATTCGCAGTGGCTTGTGGTGGATCGTGGAGTATCCGATATTTGGTTCAATATGACCTTTGTTGGTTCGAGTTTTCTCTTCCTGCTTACTGTTCCTGTGGCCGGCTCTATTGCTGATAAGATTAAAATCCAACTCCCAGGATTACGAATCACAACACTTCTTTCGGTGTTTTTCTTTTTAGTGACCGGCTTAATCGCATCATTTTGGCCGAACTACTATCTATGGAGCATCATCACATTCTCACTCGCAACATATTTTTATCTCTTTTCTTTCACTTTCTATAATCCTCTCCTCAATGAAATAGCCTCTACGGAAAGACGCGGTCTGGTATCTGGGTGGGGCCAATTAGGGAACTGGCTTGGGCACATCTCTGGTCTTCTAGTTGCACTTCCATTTGCCACAGGAACCATTACACTCTGGGGAGAACCGGGTCGTGCGCAAACACTTATCCCCGCTGTGATACTCTTTCTTTTATTTGCTACGCCTATGCTCATTTTTTTCAAGGAGAAGTCGGTGAGAGCGTCAATGCCTATTCATATTAGTGCTGAATATAAAAATGTTTTTCGATCATTCCTCAATTTATGCAGATCTCCAGGAGTCGGTCTATTCTTACTTGCTTTTTTCTTCTTCAATGACGCCGTCACCACCGCCTCGAACAACTTCCCGATTTACATACAAAATATTTTTAATGTGAGTGACAATATAAAATCTTACTTACTGGTCGGCATTCTGGTTACGTCAGCCATCGGGAGCCCCATAAGTGGGTGGATTGCGGATAAAATCGGTTTTAAAAAAACGTTACTTTGGTTATTGGGTGGTTGGATTGTCATTTTTCCACTCTTAGCGGTCGCAAAAAACTTTTTATTCTTCGCTATCGTTTCCATTATTATGGGGTTATGCTTTGGAGCAATTTGGACAATCACGCGAGCTTACCTTATCCACCTAACTCCGCCCGCTATGATGAATCAATCGTTTACTTACTACACACTTATGGAACGCCTCGCCACTTTTGTGGGTCCAATCTCATGGGGACTTATTGTTACTTATATGCCAAGAGTAGGAGGATTTAATTATCGTTCTGCAGCGATAGCAATGGCCGTGTTCGTGCTAGTCGGTCTCATTTTCACAAGAAAACTTCCGGAGGTAAAAATGTCCACTTAAAAAACCATACGACCGGGACCCTCCTTCGCTGAGCTTCGGACGGGCAAGCGGGTCAATCATTCCCCTATTCTGCTCAGCCGAATGGCTCAGGGCAAGCCGCTAAAATATATGAAGCCCCCACGGGCTTACGCCCGTGGTATCCTTCATTTCTTCGGCGGAATCCGCCGAAGCACCCTCCTTCGCTCTTCGAGCTTCGGAGGGTCCGCCGTTCGCATTGCCTACTCCGCCGAAGCAGCCGCTTCGGCTACGAAGGCCGGGCATCCACGGCTTTACAGCCGTGGTTTTCTGCGAAGGCGGATAAAAAGAATCTAGAAGATTGAAAAAACCCACCAATTCTAAAATTAGAATTATTGGTGGGTTTTTACTTAGGAAGTTCAACTCCCTGAGATTGGGTTTCGGTCTAAAGGAGTAGGATTCTTTTTACTTCATCAAGATCAACCTTGCTTTCTTGCTCGTGACTTTTACCAGGGCATTTAGCCGGGTCAAGCATTATCCCTTGGGCCGGAATATTATTAAGATAATTAAAAGAACTCATTATTTCCGTAGCGCAGGCAATACCTATAACAGCTAATGGCTGGTATTCCGCTATTTTCTCCTCAGCGAAATGCGGTCCGCCAGCAATAAAGATATTTTCTTCTAAATAGCCATTTTTCAGCGCCATTTTGATTATGATCTGAGTTAAAGTTGGCTCAAGACAATCGGAAATAAAAATTATTCTCTCGGGTTTTTTTGTCAGGGTGAATTTTTCTAAGTGATTTTGGTTAAATTTCTCTACATCTTCAAAAGTATATTTTGGCATTTCAATCTCCTTGATTTTTGTTAAAGGGCTTATCTGTAAAAACTTGGCACACCGGTCAAAACCTTATAATCTTAACTTTTTTATTCTCTGATCTTTCCTTCGTATCCCACTTTCTTCGGCTTATAGTATTTTTTCTTGCCTATTTCTTTAGGAAAATGAGTTTGCTCTATTTTAGCTTCGGGGAATTCGTGAGCGTATTTATAACCTTCGCCATAACCCCATTCCTTCATTAATTTGGTAACTGGATTGCGAAGATGAAGAGGCACGCCGAAACTCCCCTTCTTAGCGTCTTCCAAAGCTCCAAGAAGAGCGGAATAGGAAGCATTGCTTTTAGGGCAAGTGGCTAAAAAAGTTGTCCCATGAGCTAGATTTATTTGGGCTTCTGGCAGACCTACTTTTTCTACAGCTTCGAAAATAGCATTGGCTACAACCACTCCCCACGGATTGGCATTGCCGATGTCCTCAGAAGCGAAAATTACCATTCGCCGGGCAATAAAAAGCGGGTCTTCGCCTGACTCAATCATTCGCGCCAGCCAATAAAGAGCGCCATCCGGATCAGAATCCCGGAGACTTTTAATATAAGCAGAGATAACATTATAATGCTCCTCACCTTTTTTGTCATAGCGAAGCGCTTGTTTAGTTAAAATTTCTCCAAGATTATCAGCTGTAATTTTTATTTTCCCTTCTTTGTCGGACTTGGTTACTGAAACTGCAAATTCTAAAACATTGAGAAGTTGGCGAGCATCGCCATCAGCAAAGGCGACTAATCCGGCTTTAGCCCGCGACTCAATCACAATATTGAATTTTCCTAATCCCTGTTCTTTATCAGAAATCGCCCGGTCTAAAATTTTATCTAAAGCCTGAGGAGAAAGGGACTTTAAAATATAAACCTGAGAACGAGAAAGTAAGGGGGAAATAATAGAAAAAGAAGGATTCTCAGTAGTGGCGCCGATTAAAATAATAGTACCGTCCTCAACATAAGAAAGAAAAGCATCCTGCTGAGCTTTATTAAAGCGGTGAATTTCATCGATAAATAGGATAGTTTTTTGGCCAACTCCGCTCCGTTTTTGAGCTTCTTTTATAGCCTCGCGGACTTCGTTAATGCCGCTGGTCGTAGCCGAAAATGCCTGAAAATAAGCCTTGATTTTACCGGCAATTAATCTGGCTAAAGTGGTTTTCCCTACCCCTGGTGGTCCCCAGAAAATAACTGACATCAACTTCCCTTCTTCCACTAATTTCCGAAGCGGCTTTTTAGGGCCCACGAGCTCATCCTGGCCGAAAAATTCATCCCAGTCTTTAGGCCGCAGTCGCTCAGCTAAAGGCGGTAAATTAGTAAATAAAGACTTCATAACGATATGATAGCCCAGGGCTTGGAGGAAACGCAAGGTTTTTCTTTGAGGGAGGTATTGCTTTGGTAAGCAAAATGGGCTTGGTAATCCAAGCCCATTCACCTTACTTTTCTTTCACTTCAACCGAGACTGATTTTCCTTCCTGACTAGCTTTTATTCCTTTCAAGCCATTTGAGAGAAATGCTCCATAAATAAGAAAGGCCGCCAAAAGAAGTACTATCGCCAGAGTAACCAGCCGGCCAAACAAGTGATCCAAAGACTCAGTAATCCGGGATAAAGCATTGGCTAATCTCTCCACCGACTCAACTATCATTTTCCAAATTAACCATATTGTACCTATCCCAGCAAAACAAATCATAAATTTCCCGAAATTGGACGACATCCAAATCTTCTCCATAATCTCAATTACTCTAGACATCTCCCCCTCCTCTTTTTAAAATTGTTAAAAGTTTAAATCGTTATCGCAAAAAAAATAACCGATTTTCTACTATAAATAATACACCTTTTTATAAATCTTGTCAACCCCCCCCTATTTACCATGACACTTTTTCCCATCACCTATATATTTCGCCAGGAGCCAAGAACTTGATTGGATTTTTCCTCCTTCTCCAATATTAAAAAGCATTTTACAACCAATTGCTTCGCAAACCGGAACCTCTGGGATATTATCTAATTTTCTATCCCCGCCATTGGCAAAAATATGCGGCCGAATCTTTTTTAATTCTTCACAAACACTCATATCTTTTGGGTTTTTCGGTTGGTTAGTTAATATTACTTCGTCGACATATCTAATTGCCTCTATTATTTCCTTGCGTTCTTCTTGCGGCATAAAAATATAGCCCCTTTTCTTTTTAAGCCAATGGTCATTATTTAAAATCACAACGAGTTTATCGCCTAACTTTTTGGCTTCTTTGAACAAACGAACATGCCCAATATGGAGGGGATCCCATCCGCCCGATACAGCTACAATTACCTGTTTCTTTTTGGATTTTTTGCGCTTGGATTTATTTCCCATGGCATTTCTTGATCTTCAATAACTAACCGCAGGAATTATATCTCTTTAACTTCTACCAACTCATGCTCCAAAATTACATCCAATTCACCGAAGAGAAACTTCCCTTTGAATTTCTTTCCG
>CAYISL010000009.1:0-11216 GCA_964366075.1 uncultured Candidatus Saccharibacteria bacterium | reverse complement strand
AAAGCCAATTTAGAAGGTTTTTATTATAAACCGCGAATTGACAAAGGTCTTCTTAGAAAACACAGCGAAGGGTTAATCGGTTTATCCGCCTGTCTTTCGGGCGAAATTCCTCGCCTCATCCAATCTCATAGATTAGAGGAGGCAAGAAAAACAGCCTTAGATTATCAGGAAATATTTGGGCCTGGTAATTTTTATTTAGAAATCGGTCATTACCCGAATAAACCAGAAGCGGAATTAGTCAAAAAAGAATTAGTTAAAATTTCCAAAGAATGTAATATCCCTTTGGTAGCTACTCAAGATATTCATTATCTTAAGCCGGAAGATGCCCCTTATCACGATATTTTATTGGCGGTTCAGACGGGCAGTAAAGTGGGCGAGGATGATCGCATGAGTCTTCGGGGCGAAGATTTTTCTATGCGGTCTACTGAATTAATGATCGAAAATTTTAGAGACCTACCCGAAGCCATAAATAACGCTTGGCGGATTGCTGAGGAATGTAATTTAGATTTAGAACTGGGGAAAATTAATCTACCTTCTTTTCCTCTGCCGCCAGGAGAGGAGAATAGAGATGCTTATTTAAGAAAATTAGCTTTTAAAGGAGTTAAAGAGCGGTTTTCTCAAGGATTGAGTGAAGATTACAAAAAGAGACTTGATTACGAATTAGAGATAATTACTAAGACTGGCTTTGGTGATTATTTTTTGATCGTCTCCGATTTTGTTAACTGGGCTAAGGATCACGGAATTATTGTCGGCCCAGGTCGAGGATCAGCAGCCGGCAGTTTAGTTTCTTATGTGCTAGGGATTACGGATATTGACCCCCTAAAATATGACTTATTATTTGAGCGCTTTTTGAACCCCGAGCGTATCCAGTTGCCAGATATCGATATTGATTTTACTGATCGTCGCCGGGATGAAGTTCTAGCGTATATTCGTCAGAAATACGGCCAGGACCGGGTGGCTCAAATTATTACTTTTGGGACAATGGCTGCTCGAGCGGCTGTTCGAGATGCCGGTCGAGCCTTAGGAATAAGCTATGGCTTTTGTGATCGTCTTGCTAAACTCATTCCTTTTAATGCACCCCTCAAAGAAGCTTTAAAAATTAAGGAGTTAGCTGATCTATATAAAACCAATGAAGATGCTCGAAGGATTATTGATGCTGCTAAAAAACTTGAGGGCTTGGCTCGGCATGCCTCAGTTCATGCCTGTGGAGTAGTAATTTCCCAGAATCCTCTTTTTGAAAGCCTTCCTCTCCAATACGCCCCTCAGGACGAGAATACTGTTATTACCCAGTTTGAGATGCATTCTATTGAAGATTTAGGTCTTTTAAAAATTGATCTTTTAGGGCTTAAGAACCTGACCATTATTGAAGATACCATTCGATTAATTAAAGAGAGAAAAGGGGAAGAGATCAATTTGAAAACTCTTCCCTTAGACAATGCTAAAACTTTCGAATTGTTAAAAAGCGGCGAAACTACTGCTGTTTTTCAATTGGAATCCTCAGGGATGCGCCGCTACTTAAAAGAATTAGAGCCGAATAATTTAGAAGACGTTATTGCCATGGTAGCGCTTTATCGACCGGGACCAATGGAGTTGATTCCTCAATATATAAGGAGAAAACACGGCCAAGAAGAAATTAGTTATCTTCATCCCAAATTAAAACCAATTTTAGAGAAAACCTACGGAGTTGCTGCTTATCAGGAACAGCTAATGCAGATTGCTCGGGATTTGGCTGGTTTTAGTTTAGCGGAAGCCGATGTTTTAAGAAAAGCGGTTGGTAAGAAAATAAAAATTCTTCTTCAACAACAGGCCCAAAAGATGATCGAGGGAATGGTTCAAAATGGTATTGAAAAAAGGATTGCTGAAGCAATCTGGCAATGGTATGAACCATTCGCCCGTTACGGATTCAATAGAAGCCATGCTGCTTGCTATGCCTTAATTGGCTACCAAACTGCCTATCTTAAAGCTAACTACCCGATTGAATTTGTAACTTCGCTTTTAAATGCTGATGCTGGAGATGTGGAACGGATTGCTTTCTTAGCCGAGGAAGCAAAAAATATGAACATAGAGATTCTCCCGCCGGATATTAATCAAAGCGGTCGAGATTTCACCCCCGATGAGTCACTTAGAGTTATTCGTTTTGGGCTAAACGCTATTAAGAACTTAGGCAGCAACATTGTGGATGCTATTATTAGCGAACGTCAACAAAACGGCCCCTTTAAAGATGTTAGTGATTTTCTTTCAAGAATTACTCATAAAGATTTAAATAAAAAATCTTTAGAAAGCCTTATTAAATGCGGCGCCTTAGATTCTTTAGGCATAGAGAGAGGAATTTTATTTTACAACGTTGAAGAACTCTTAAAATTTAATAACGATTCTAAGAGGAGTATTAAAAATAACCAGTCTAGTCTTTTCTCTAAAGAGCACAATCTTTCCTCTCTTAAATTAAAAGAAGCACCGCCGCTTTCCTTAAGAGAAAAATTGGCTTGGGAGAAGGAATTGTTAGGAATTTTCGTTTCTGAGCATCCTCTTAATGGTTTGGAAGAAAAATTAAAAGTGCTCAAGGTAGTGGCCATCAAAGAAGTTTTAAGCTGTTCGCCTACTAAATATTTAAATATCGCTGGGATTATTTCAAAAACGCAAATGGTTTTGACCCGATTTGGTCAGCCGATGCTATTTGCCAGACTTAATGATTTTTCCTCCTCGATTGAAGTAGTTGTCTTTTCCGATGTTTTAGGTAAAAATCCTACTGTCTGGCAGGAAAATAATGTCGTTATGGTTAAAGGAAGAATGTCTCAGCGAAATGGCGAGCCAAAACTTATTTGTGAGGAAGCCAGAGTAATATGAAAATCTATGAAAAATAACAATCAAAACCGACTTGAAAAAATAAGACACTCATTATCCCATCTTTTAGCTATGACCGTTATGGAGAAATTTCCGCAAGTTAAGTTGGGTATTGGACCAGTTATTGAAAACGGTTTCTATTATGATTTTGACTTTAAAAAATCAGCAATCAGTGAAGAGAATTTACCCGAGATCGAGAAACAGATAAAGGAGTTGATCAAAAAGGATTTGAAATTTAAAAAGGAGACTATCTCTCTTACCGAAGCAAAAAAACTTTTCAAAGACCAGCCCTATAAATTAGAGCTCATCGAAGAGCTCCACAGAGCCAAAAAACCAATTACGATTTATATTACCTCTTTTCCGCGCCAGTCCGCGTCCAGTCCGCGTGAGTCCGCGTTTAGTGATCTTTGCGCTGGTCCTCATGTGAAATCAACCCTTCGGCGGGCTCAGGGTAAACTCCTTCGGCGAGGCTCAGGGCAGGCCGACGGAATAAACCCCGAAGCTTTTAAATTAGTAAAAATTGCCGGCGCTTATTGGAGAGGCAGTGAAAAAAACCCGATGCTTACTCGGATTTACGGCGTGGCTTTTGGGGCTAAAAAAGAATTAGAAAATTATTTGTCTCTCCAAGCAGAAGCTGAAAAAAGAGACCATCGAGTTTTAGGAGAAAAATTAGAAATTTTTACTTTTGATGAGGAAGTGGGTGCAGGTTTGCCTCTTTGGTTACCCAAAGGAGCTATTTTACGCCATTTAATAGAAGAATTTTTATTTAAAGAATTAACAGAGGAAGGATATCAATGGTTAATCAGTCCTCATATTGCTAATTTAAACCTCTGGAAGACTTCAGGGCATTGGGGATTTTATCGAGAAAATATGTATCCCCCAATCAAAATAGATAAAGAGGAATATCTCCTTAAGCCGATGAACTGCCCTTTTCATTTAAAGGTTTATAATTCTAAAATTCGCAGTTGGCGTGACCTACCCCTGCGTTTTGCTGAATTAGGGACAGTCTATCGTTATGAGCGTTCAGGAGTACTTCACGGTTTAACTCGGGTGCGGGGATTTACTCAAGATGACGCTCATATTTTTACCACCCCCGAAGGTTTATCAAAAGAGTTACTGAGATTGCTTAATTTTGCTACAAAAATACTAAAAACTTTTGGATTTAAGGATTATAAGATTCACCTTTCGACTCGCCCTAAAAAATATATTGGTACTCTTAAATCTTGGGATAAGGCTACCAAAGCCCTCGAGTATGCCCTAAAGGAATCTAAGTTGAAGTATCAAATTGATCCGGGCGAAGGGGTTTTCTATGGACCAAAAATCGATATAAAAATTAAAGACGCCTTAGGGAGGGCTTTGCAGTGTACGACCATTCAAGTCGATTTGAATCTGCCGGAAAGATTTGATATATTTTATATTGACAACAAAGGGAAGAAACAAAGGCCGATTATGGTTCACCGAGCTATTTTGGGTTCGCTTGAGAGATTTATTGGGGTCCTTTTAGAACATTACAGTGGTGCTTTGCCTTTATGGTTGATGCCGGTCCAAGTAGAAGTTATCAACGTTGGTGCTGCCCAGAGAAAGTACGCCCAGTTGGTTTTTAATGAGCTAGGAGACAATGAAATCAGAGCTGAACTTTTAGATAAGAACCTAACTGTCAGCAAACGCATTAGAGAAGCAGAGATCCAGAAAATACCTTATATAATAGTCGTTGGTGAGAAAGAAGAAAAAAATGAAACTGTCAGTATTAGAGAGAGAGGCAGGAGAGATATTAAAGAAATGTCGTTGGGAAAATTTATTGAGAAAATAAAAAACGAAATTGAGACAAAGAAAATATCATAATATGGCAAAAATAACAAAATTTAATTGCGCTATTTTAGCCTTAGCGGTCTTAGTTGGAATTAGCATGATTTCTTTTAATAGGGTTGAAGGTAGTCCTTTATTAGACCGCTTTGTTTTATTTGCCGCCAATACTATCCACTTAGCTAAAGATGTCCAAGTTAAAAGCGGAGATGTAGGGGTTAATGGGGAACTTTATATTGGGGGAAATTCGATACTAAATAGCAATCTTTTTGCCGATAAAATTCATTTAGCTGAAAACTCCAAAATCACTGGAAGTGTCTCTTATAATGAGCTAAAACAAGCAGAAACAAGTGAGATTTTAGGAGAAAAAATATCGCCGATTTCATTACCAATTGCTCAACTACCACTACTTTCTTCTGATTTTGGAACAAGTGACCAGTCTTTAACTATTACCGAGGAACAAACAATCTCTCCAGGAAATTATGACAAGATTGAGATTAAAAAAAATGGAAAACTCACTTTAGAGCCCGGAACTTATAATCTTAACGAGCTTGCTCTTCACGAGGCAGCTTCTTTGTTTTTTTCCGGTGCGACGGTGATAAATATTAAAGATAAATTTAAGGCAGGCGAGAAAGCAGTTATTAAAGATTTAGATAGTCTTTTTAGTAACCTAACTATTAACTACCAAGGGAAGTACGCCGTCACTTTCGGTGATCAGTCCTCGCTTATTTTTAAAATTACTGCTCCTTACGCGGAGATCCATTTAGGTGAAGGAATTAATTTTCAGGGTAGCATTTACGCAGACAAAATCTATATCGCTGAGCGATCAATCTTAGAGGTTTTACCCTTAGGGCCTCCTCCATCGCCAGTTGCTATTTCTGGCGCTCCTGGCTTTCAACCTTGCCAGCGTCTTTGGGAAGGAAGAAATGTTCTTTGGGCTTGCGATCTCTATATTACTTCTCCTTCTGCTGATATTATTTGGGACACCAGCACTGATCCTAATTTTGATTCTTATCAGCTTTATCGTGCCGAGCATCCCCAAGTAACCATCAATGATAACCTTATTATTAAAAATGCTACTCAAGGAGGGCCGGCAAATATTCTATTTTATCGCGATAACACTTTGGAGTTAGACAAGATTTATTATTATAGACTTTTTGTTTTCGATAAAAGCGGTTTTTCTTCGGGTAGTAATGAGATTATCGTTAAAACTTTTTCTCAAACGGTTGATCGAGTCGTTAATATTCCAGAACCTGGCGACACTCAATACCCCCCTGACGTAGCTATTCCTTATTATGTTATTCCTGAAATGCAGTCCCGCTGTCAGGATCCTGACCCTTTTTATTACTGGAATTGTCAAAATTACTATTACAGCGTTTATGGTCCGCGGATTGACGAATTGGGTCAAATATATAAATATCGCTACTTTAACGTTCCTATTAATAGTGGCCTCTTAAATAATGCAACAAATCTCAAATTTTATTTAAGGAATTTTGAAGTTTGGACAACGTATTATACAGCCCAAGATAATGATTACACAATCAGCATCCCTCCTTATGGAATCTCGGTTAATATTCCTAAAGATGCGACTCGAATGCTTCAGATGCAAGTTTCTAACGGCGTTTTCAATATTATTTTAGAAGCGGTTGGGCTTTATCAACCCGAAGCCGGAACTTTTTATGTCAGTCCTTAAATATAGACCCTTGCCTTGAGTTTTTATTATGACTAAAAAAATTTACCTTCCTGTTTTCGTGGTAGCTCTGCTTGGAGCTCTGGTTGTTTTTTTGCCTAAAACTCCTACGCTTGAGAATGCTTTTGAAACTAATATTCCCGACGAGTTTGCTACTAATCTCTCGCCGGACATTGCTGTTCCTTTTACTACTTCCGATATTCTTAATTTTGATTGTCTGAAGACTTGTAAACCAACTGGTCCCAAAACTAACCAGCAAGGGCAAATTTTAAAATACCGCAATTTTAATCTTTCGGTCGCTAATGGTAAGCTTAATAATCAAGAGACTCTTCAATTTATAGTTAGGGGAGGCGAGACTATTTTCCTCTATTTCAGTAATTTGGATGCAATTTATGCCCTTTCTATTCCCCAATTAGGCATAAGTGAAACTCTTAGTCCTCAAGGTACTAATATTTTAGCTATTCCTGTACCTCCCTTAGGAGAATTTACAATCACTCTGAGTTCTTTAAATTCCAATAACCCCAAAGCAGGGATGATCAAAATTTACGAATAGTTTTTCACTCTAAGATCATAAAAATTAAAATGGCAAAGAATATAAACAAGTTGGTGTGGGGCTTCACTCTGTTAGAAGTTTTAATTTATGTCTCAATTTTCGCTATTGTTCTAGGTTTATTAAGTACTATTTTAATCACTACCACTAGGGTAGAAATGCGAGAATCAGCCGCCGCTGAAGTAACCGAGCAGTCCGGTTATGTAGTTCAGACAATTCAGAGATTAGTGAGAGAATCAAGTCAAATTGAAGGTGCTAGTTCAACTTTGGTCTTGCGAATGGCATCAACAACTCGAGACAAGACCACGCTTTCTTTATCAGGGGGTAAGGTTTATCTCCAAGAAGGCAGTGGTTCCCAGCGAGCCTTAACTTCTGATAAAGTGATAGTCAATTCCTTGAGTTTCCAAAAATTCAGCAACCCGCCAGGTAAGGATGTCGTTGAAATAAATATCACGATGACCTTTAATAGTTCTAACCCTCAATTCGCTATTGTTAAAACTTTGCGTTCGGCCATTGCCCGAGTCAGTGCCGCGACCTTTGACTCAAATATTGTACCGAATGCCAATGACACTTATTCCGTGGGTCTTTCAAATCCTCGTTGGCGAGAGGGTTATTTTTCTGGCAATCTCGGAACTAGCGGAGATTTCTACGCTGATACGATTGGCAAGGGTATAATCTTAAAATCCCCCAGCAGTACCTGTTGGCGTTTAACTGTTAATAATTCTGGTAGCCCCACTACAACCTCTGTGGCTTGCCCCTATTAGAGACAGAATTTAAGATTTATGCATCTAAAACGCTTAGAGCTTGTTGGGTTTAAATCTTTTGCTCAAAAAACTGCCTTAGATTTTCCTGCTGGCATTACAGCGATTGTTGGTCCTAACGGCTCCGGTAAGTCAAATATTACTGATGCCCTTAGTTGGCTTCTTGGTGAACGAGAAGCCTATTCTTTAAGAGGAACTAAACTTCAAGACCTCATTTTTGCCGGCACCCCTAAAAAGCCAGCCTTGGGGTTAGCTCAAGCTTCTATCTTATTAGACAACTCGAACCCTATTAATCTTTCCAAAGAGTCTGATTCGGCAATCGCTGCTTTAGCTATTTCAGAAGAGGTTTCGATCCAACGTAAAATCTTTAGAGATGGCGCGAGTTTTTGTTTGCTTAATCAAAGCGAGGTCCGATTAAAAGACATTGTCGATTTTTTAGCCCGGGCTCGTTTAGGTATTAGGGGAATGGCCGTAGTTAATCAAGGTGAAAGCGATATTTTTCTTAAAGCTAATCCTCGAGAGCGACGCGAAATGATTGAAGAAATTTTAGGATTGTCAGAGCTCCAATTAAAACGCTCTGAGGCAGAACGCAAATTTGTAACTACCAATATCAACGTCGATAAAATTAAGGCCCTGCTTAGCGAATTAACCCCGCATCTTCGTTTGCTGCGCCGGCAGGCTCAACGGTGGAATAAACGTCAGGACTTAGAGAATGAATTAAAAAATTTAGAGCAGATTTATTTCGGCAATATTTTCTTGACGCTTAACCAAGGATTCCAAGAAATCAGTGCTAAGAAAAGTCCTTTAATTCAATTAAATCAAAAAAAGGAAAAAGAGCTTAAAGAACTGGAAAAGCAATTGAGTCAGCTTGATCAGGAAGATTCAAAAGATTTTCAAGAAGCTTTTTATGGGGTTAAACAAAAAGAAGAAGCTCTTAATACGGAAAAAGTTGAACTCCTCACTGCCCTTGGTCGAATAGAGGTTCAGTTAGAATTAGCAGAGGAGAAAACTTTTCTATCGACATCTGTAAACGATAAAGTAACTAAGCGACTTATTACTGAAATTGAAGAATTTCTCAAATTCATTTTAAACAGCTCGGATTTAAAAGAAATTAAATTAAAAGCCAAAGGCCTTCAGGGAACGCTTCAAAATTTAGTACCCCAAGTGAATAATCAACAGCTTAAAGAAACACTTCTCAAGGAAAAAGAAAAAATTGAAACCAAATTAAGTGACTTTAATAATCAATTGGCTTTACTAAAAAAAGACGAAGCCGCCCTTTTGACCAAAAAAGAGGAAGCTAATAAGTCATTAAGAGTTCTCTTTCAGGCGATTGAAGATAAAAAGAACGGATTAAGGGAAATAGGCCAGAAGTTAGATAGTCTTAATTTAGAGGAAGAACGTTTTAATTTTAAACTCCGAGATTGGGAGTTAAAGATTCAGGAAGCCGGCTGGTCAAAGAAAGACTTCGAGTTAGCTACTTTGGTCTCTACTCAGAATTATCCCGAAGCAGAGCTTTTAGAAAAAAAGATAATGAGATTAAGAGGTCTTTTGGCAGCTATTGGTGAAGTTGATCACAATCTTTTGAAAGAAGCCGAAGATACTGAGGAGCATTATCAATTTTTAACTAATCAGCTGTCTGATTTAGAGAAATCTTCCAAGGACTTAATTAGTCTTTCGCGAGATTTAAAAAATCAAATTCAAGAGCGTTTTACTCGATCTCTAAAATTAATTAACACCGAGTTCGATAAATTCTTTAGGGCGATGTTTGGTGGCGGCAGAGCCAAATTAGTTTTAGAGAAACAGGATTTAATAAGAAATAAACAGGAGGAGTTAGAAAATGAAAACCGGAAAGATATGAATGAGGAGGAACAGAAATGGGAGCCGGGAATTGGAATTGAAGTTAACCTACCAAGAAAAAGAATAAAATCTTTGGATATGCTTTCAGGGGGAGAACGAGCTTTAACTTCAATTGCTGTTCTTTTTGCTCTAATTTCTACCAGTCCACCACCATTTTTAGTTTTAGATGAAATAGATGCTGCTCTTGATGAAAAAAATGCTAAAAAATTTGCTGAAATTCTTAAAAGTTTAAGCCAAAAAACCCAGTTTATTTTAATCACTCATAACCGGGCTACGATGGAAGCAGCTGATGTCTTGTATGGCGTTACGATGGGCGAAGACGGCGTGTCGAAAGTATTATCGTTGAAGTTAGAATCATGAAGCACGAAGCTAGAATTTAGGCACCATTATTTTGTTACTACTTGATTTTTATTTCTATATTCTATATTCTAAATTCTAAATTCTAATAAAAAGCATGTTAGCAATTAAATTTCGTCGAATAGGGAAAAAGAAACAGGCGAGCTATAGGATAGTGGTTGCGGAGAAACGCTCTAAATTGGGGGGGCGCTATGTTGAAGATTTAGGATGGTTTAATCCTAGAAACAATCAGTTTGATCTAAAAATTGATCGAGTAAAATATTGGATTGAGCAAGGTGTTCAACCTACCGAGAGCGTGGCCGCTCTTTTCAAAAAAGCAAATCTGTGATAAGATTGATTTTAATTCACCCTGTTAAATCCCGCCTTTTGGCGGGAGCTACGGAGTAGCTATTTAACAGGGTAAAGGTCGAGCAATTTATAAGTTAAGTATAGATAAGTATAGACTGAAAATATGGCAAAAGCAGTAGATCAGGAATTTCTTGAATACCTGATTAAATCTATTGTCGATCACCCTGATGATGTCATAGTTGATCGCAAGATAGATGAAATGGGGGTTTTACTTTCCTTAAAAGTTAACTCTCAAGATATGGGTCAGGTAGTTGGCCGTCAAGGTGTAACTGCCAAAGCTATCCGCACCCTTTTAAGAATTGTTGGAGTTAAGCATAGTGCTCGGGTGAATTTAAAAATTGAAGAACCTGAGGGCAGCCAGCAGTTTTCTCGCCGACCTAGCGGATCGGTTGATCAAGTGGTCGAAGACCTTAAACTTTAATTTAAATAGAATCTGGAATTTGGAATATACCCGCCTGCCAACGCCTGAAGGCATAGTCTTAGGTGGGCAGGGAATCTAGAATCTATTAATAACAAAAAATCCGCCGTAGGCGGATTTTTTGTTATAATGAATATATCGATGCGTTTTGATATTATTACAATTTTCCCAAAGATTTTCAATTCCTATTTTAACGAATCAATAATTAAACGCGCTCAGAAATCTGGCAAAATAGAAATCAGAATTCACAATTTAAGAAATTGGGCTGTTGATAAACGCAAAACAGTTGCCCTTCGGCAGGCTCAGGGCAATCGTGAGCCGCGTCGAACGATTGATGACCGGCCCTATGGCGGAGGGCCCGGGATGGTGTTAAAGATCGAACCAATTTTTAAGGCGGTTCAATCTTTAAAATCAAAAATTAATCCTTCGATAAACTCTCATTCGAGTCTGAGCCTGAGGGCTCATCCCTCAGAGTCGAAGACAGGATTGATCCTGAGCAAAGCCGAAGGATTAAAAATTAAGACAATTATTTATTCAACGCGAAGAAAAAAATTTAACCAAAAAATGGCTCGGCGGCTGACAAACTATGAA
>CAYISL010000008.1:0-11674 GCA_964366075.1 uncultured Candidatus Saccharibacteria bacterium | reverse complement strand
GTTTATCGGAAGATTAAAACCAAAGCCAAGAAGGCCATTGCCAAATGGTAATTTTTATTATATGTTAAATTATTATGGAAGATGAGATAAGGTCTCAATTTGATAAAAATATTGAACTCCACCAGGTCGTTAAAGAGCAGCTTGCTTCTCAAATCGCCCAAGCAGCCGATTTCATTATTGAAGCATATAAAACGGGCAACAAACTTTTGCTTTGCGGTAATGGCGGTTCAGCGGCTGATGCTCAGCATATTGCCGCGGAATTGGTCGGCCGGTTCAAAAAAGAAAGAAGGGGTTTGCCAGCCATTGCCCTAACCACCGATACCTCTATTATGACAGCCGTAGCCAACGATTATTGGTATGACTTATTGTTTGCCAGACAAATTGAAGCCCTGGGAAATAAAGGCGATATCTTGATTGGCATTTCCACCAGCGGTAACTCAGTTAACGTTATCAGAGCAGTGGAGACAGCAAAATTTAAAGGATTGAAAACAATTGGTTTTTTAGGTTCTGACGGTGGCAAATTAAAAGATTTAGTCGAACTTCCTTTAATTGTGCCCTCCGAAGAAAGCGATCGAGTTCAGGAAATTCATATTTTAATTGGCCATATTATTTGTCATTTAATAGATTCAAAAATTATCTAAAATGGAACCACTTTTAAATATTATTAAAAATTTTAAAAACCAAAAAGTTTTAATTGTTGGCGATTTAATGTTGGACGAATATGTTTTGGGCGAGGTCAATCGAATTTCTCCTGAAGCGCCAATATTGATTTTAGATGTCAAAAAAACCGTTTATCTGCCGGGCGGGGCAGCCAATGCCGCCCACAATGTTAAGGCCTTGGGAGATAAAGTGGTTTTAGTTGGCGTTATTGGTCAAGATGAAAAAGGAGAAATTCTCAAAAAAACTCTTAAGGAAAAAGGAATTGGCACAGAAGGTCTTATGGTTGATCGTGAAAGAAAAACTACTTTGAAAACCAGAATAGTTGCTAGGAACCAGCAGGTTATTCGAGTAGACCAGGAAGACAGAAATCCCATTGACCTGCCAACTGAACAAAAACTCTTTGATTTTATTCAAAGTAAAATTAAAGAAGTAAATTCTATTATCATTTCAGATTATGGTAAAGGAGTGATTACTCCAAACATTTCTCAGAAGATCATTGCTTTGGCCAGAGAAAACAATGTTTTGTCTTTGGTTGATCCGGCCGGCGGAGGCGATAATTATGATAAATATAAGAATTGCAATATTTTAAAACCAAACAAAAAAGAATTGGCCCGAGCTTTAAATATTCCCGTTGAGCAAATGGAGCAAGAGAGCAAATTTTTACAGGCAGGCAAAATGCTTCTTTCCCATGTTATGTGTGATTATGTCTTGGTTACCCAAGGGGCAGATGGTATGACTTTATTTGAGAAAAATGGCACTAATTTTCATTACCCGGCAGTTAATAAACAGGCGATTGATATTTCCGGGGCAGGAGATACGGCTATTGGTACTTTGGCTCTGGCTTTAGCCAGTGGAGTTGATTTTAAACAAGCAATAATCTTAACCAGCCATGCCTGCGGGATTGAAGTTGGTAAAATGGGGACAGCTGTTGTTTTAACCGAAGAATTAGAAGAAAGTTTAAGAAATTATGAAGAAAAACAAGGTTAAAACTCAAAAGGAAATTGCCAAGATTGTTAAAGGACTTAAAAGAAAAAACAAAAAAATAGTTACTTGTAATGGCTCTTTTGATATCTTACATCAAGGTCACCTCCAACGTTTAAGAGAGGCAAAAAGGCAAGGGGATATTTTAATTGTTTGTTTGAACAGCGATAAATCGGTTCGGGCTTACAAAGGGTCCGGCAGACCAATTAACTCTCAAGCTGTCCGAGCTAATAATTTAACTGATTTAGAGTATGTTGATTACGTGGTGATTTTTAACGAGATAAATCCCAAAAAAATTCTAAGTAAAATTAAACCAGATATCCATTGCGTCGGCAGGGACTGGGGCAAAGATTGTGTAGAAAGAGAAGTGGTAGAGAAAAATGGCGGGGAGATATACGTATGTAAATGGCTTAAAGGATTTTCCAGCTCAAAACTTATCGGTATTCCTTCAGTCAAGGCTGTTTTTTTAGACAGAGATGGGACAATTAATATTAATGAGCCAGAATATGTTCATCGAAAAGATGATTTTAAGTTTGTTCCGGGCGCCATTGAGGCGTTGAAAAAACTTTCCCAAACCGACTATAAAATTATTATTACGACTAACCAATCTGGGATTGGTCGTGGATATTTTACAGAAAAAGATCTAAAGCTGCTTCATCAATGGATGCTGGAGAAGTTTAAAAAGGAAAAAATCAGGATTGATAAAATCTATTATTGTCCTCATCACCCCAAAGACAATTGTTTTTGTAGAAAACCAAAGCCGGGCATGATTGAGAAAGCGGTCAAGGATTTTGGCATTAATCTTAGCAAAAGCTGGATTGTGGGAGATGATAAAAGGGATATCGCCATGGGCAAAGAAGTAAATTTAAGGACTATTTTACTAGGGGAAAGAGTAAAAAATCTAAGGGAAGCAATAAAAATTATTCTCTAATCTAGCCAAAATTCCTAAAATGCGAATTCTATTCATCACCAAAGATTTTATTGTTGAACCACTGGGGATAATGTATTTATCAACCGCTTTGAAGTCGGCGGGCCATCAAACCGACATAGTTAAGGCTGACATAGAAAATGTTGAGGAAAAAATTAGAGATTTCTCTCCAGATATTATTTCCTATAGCATTATCACCGGGGACCATAAATATTTCCGCAATTTCAATTTAAAATTAAAAGACAAATTCAGCTTTATCGCTGTTTTTGGCGGCCCCCACCCCACTTTTTTTAACGAATTCATTAACGAGCAGGGGGTTGATGTTATTTGTATCGGCGAGGGCGAGGAGGCCTTGGTTGATTTGGCTAATCGGCTCAAAGATGGCCGAGAGTTCACTGACCTACCCAATTTATGGGTTAAAGACCAAGGAAGAATTATCAAAAATCCTGTCAGGCCCCTGACTGATATCGATTCAATTGCTTTTCCCGACCGGGAATTAATCTATGCCAAATACTCCAAATCTTATCATAATCCTATGAAAAATTTTATCGGAGTAAGGGGCTGTCCTTATAACTGCTCTTATTGCTACAACTATTATTCAAGAGAGATTTACCAGAATAAAGGTCAGTATGTGCGTTTGCGCACGGTTGATAATTTCATTGAAGAGATAAGGCAAGTGAAAAATAATTACCCCTTGAAGATGCTTTATTTTCAAGATGATACCTTTGGCGTTCGGATAGAATGGTTAGAAGAATTTTGTCAAAAATACCCAAGATTAATTAATTTGCCATTTCATTGTCATACCAGAGCTAACTTGATAAATGAAAAAGTTGTTAATTTACTTAAAAAAGCTGGCTGCTCTGGAGTAACATTCGCTATTGAAACCGCCGATGATTACTTACGCAATCAAATTTTAGGAAGAAATATGAGCCGAGAAGAAATTATTAAAGCAGCCAAAATCATTAAAGGAGTCGGGTTGAAGTTGAGAATTTTTAATATGCTTGGTATCCCCCAGGGTTCACTGCGTCATGATTTCGAAACCTTGAAACTGAATATTTTGTGCAAGCCGGATTTGGGGTGGGCCACCATTTATCAGCCCTACCCCAAAACTAAATTAGGCGATTTGGCGATTAAATTGGGGCTTTATGACGGTAATTACGACAGAATTTTGGAAAGTTCCTATTTTGGAGAAAGCCCATTAAACATCCCAGACAGAAATAAAGTTAATAATTTACAAAAACTATTTACCTTAACGGTTTCCTTTCCCTTCCTGATGCCGTTAATAAAAATCCTCATCTGTCTTCCACCCAATATTTTGTTTAAGAAAATCTATGCCTCCTGGAAAGAAAGGTTAAACAAAAAAATGTATAACATCTGAAAAAAAACTTAAGTTTCTTCATTAAACTAATTCAAAATCCAAATGGCATTAAATACTTTTATATCCACCCTTTATAAAATCTTTAGAAAACTTGTCCACAAAATTGGACTTAATCATTTTTGGGGTATCAGAAGGTTTGCCGATTTTTTAAAAAGCATTTATGAACGAATTAGATTGCCTTCTCCCGTAATAATTCAAGGAATTAAATTCGCGAAAGTTCCTCCCCAAGTCTGGTTAAATGGAAGCTACGAACCAAATACAACTTGCCTTTGTAAAAGAATTATAAAAAATGGATGGACGACAATAGACCTAGGTGCTGATTTTGGTTATTATTCATTATTATTCGCAAAGTTAGTTGGGCCCAAGGGAAAAGTTTTTACCTTCGAACCATCTGGAGAAGGATTTAATTATCTTATCAAAAATATTACCATTAACAATTTTACTAATATTGTTCCATTAAAGAAGGCAGTGGGCGATAAGTCGGGGTTAGAAAATTTTTTTGTACGACAAGGAACCCCGAGTTTTTATAATTTACACCTAGAGAGAGAAAAAAGAGAGATAAAGAAAGTCGAGAGTGTTCGTTTAGATGATTTTTTTAAAGATTATCCCAAACTAATTAATTTTATCAAAATGGATATTGAGGGCGCAGAAATAAAAGCCCTTCATGGAATGGAAGACATTTTAGAAAAGAACCACGAGATTAAGCTTGTTATTGAGCTTGCCCCCAGACTTCTCGATAAAATAAAAATACTCCCCCAAAACCTCCTCTCACAACTTAGAAAGTACGGATTGCGATTATATTGGATCAATAGTGACGGCACTATTAATAAAATGTCGGATGAGGAAATAATATTACGCGCTAGAAAAGAAACACGTACTAATATTTTTTGTTCACAATAAATCTTAATTATTCTATGAAGATATTAATTTTAGCCGATGATTTTCCGCCTCAAAGTTTTGGGGGAGCGGGCATATCTACTTTTGACTTAGCTTGCGGCCTACAAAAAGCCGGACACCAAGTTTTTGTTATAACAACTTGTCAGGAAAAATCCGATGAAGCAAAATTAAATAAACAAGGATTAAAAATTTTTAGAATCTTTGCCAATTATCATGAAAGATGGCGAGCTTATTTAAGCCTTTATAATCCACAGACAATTAGGAAAGTTAGAAAGATAATCAAAGAAGTAAATCCAGATATTGTTCATGCCCATAATATTCATTCTTATCTTTCTTATTATTGTTTAAAAATAGCCAAAGAGGCTAGAAAAGCCGTCTTTTTGACCGCCCGGGATGTAATGTCGTTTAATTATGAAAAACTAACAACAAAGAAATACTTAGAGCATGGCGATTGTTATACTTCTTGGTGGGATCACCTCAAACAAGCTAAAAAAAGATACAATCCTTTCCGTAATATCATTATTCGGCATTATTTAAAATATGTTGATAAAATTTTTGCCATAAGTCACGCGCTTAAACGAGCTTTAAATGAAAATAAAATTGAAAATGTAGAAGTTGTTTACAACGCGATAGACCCCAACAACTGGCTAGTCCCCTCAAAAAAAATTGAAGAGTTTAAGAAGAAATACCATCTTCAAGGGAAAAAAGTAATCTTTTTTGGTGGCCGGATAAGCGGTCCGAAGGGTTTAGAACAAATTAGTCAGGCAGTGGTCAAAGTTAAAAAAGAAATTCCAGCGACGGTTTTATTAATAGCTGGCAAAGGAGCAATCGGCTGGCTGAGTGGAGATGAACTAAAAGCTGCTTACCATTCAGCAGATGTTGTGGTGATGCCTTCTATCTGTTTTGAAGCTTTTGGGAGAGCAGCTATAGAGGGGATGGTTTGCAAGAAACCAGTGGTGGCTACTTGTTATGGTGGAGTTCCCGAGGTTGTCCAAGACGGAGTTACCGGCTTTATTGTTAATCCTTTCAATATAGAGTTAATGGCAGAAAAGATCATTGACTTATTAAAAAATCCCAAAAAAGCTAGACAATTCGGTCGGGCCGGCTTTGAAAGAGTAAAAGAGCATTTCAGCCTAGATTTTAATATTAAGCAAACTCTTTCTTGGTACCAAAAATTCCTAAAATAAAAATATATGATATATATAGAAAAATACAGGCAAGTTAGAGATGTCCGCGAAGAAGGCTTCGGATTTTATTTAATATTACAGTACATCGTCTATTTTTATACTCAAACCATGAAAGGCCAGATTAAACAGGAAACTCCAGATGTTTTAATGCACTATTGTAGAGATTGGGAATATCCCTGGGTGCTCCTTAAATCAGAAATTAAACCCAATAATAAAGTACTGGATTGTGGTTCGGGTTTTTCGCCCCTTCCTTTTATTTGGTCTAAACTTGGAGGAGAAGTTTGTGCCGTAGATAAAGATGTAATAATTTGTTCGCCCTTTGTTTATTTTTTCACTGTTTTTTTTCGGATGATTAATGGGATAATTAAAGCACCCCTAGTTGTTTTAAAAAAAATTAGGCAAAAAGAATTTTCTTCTTTATATTCGTATCTTAAACCAACCAATATTTTAGTTAGAAATTGGCATCATATTAGAAAGACATGGAGACCCGATACTTGGGGGCCAGTTTCGCCAAAACTTTTAAGAAAATATAAAGTAAATTATCAAAAAGGTGACCTTACCAATTTACCCTATAAAGATGGTTATTTTGATATTGTTAGTTGCGTGAGCGTGTTAGAGCATATGTCTTTCGAGGATCAGATAAGAGGCATGAGAGAGATGTCGAGAGTTGTGAGAAAGGGTGGTAAATTAATCATAACTTACGATAAAAAAGAAGACTTAACCGATTTGTTTATTAAAGAATCGGGCATGACCCCAACCGAGATTGTTAATTTTACAAGACCCAATAATCCTTATAATCGTCCGGATGTTATAGGAATATGCTTAGTCAAGTAATATATTTGACACTCGCTAAAAAATAACTAAAAATATAAATAAAATAAAAATGGCAATTGTTTCAAAAGAAAAAGAATTAATCAAAAAACTTTTACCGAGGGGCATTATTTCTTTTTTCCGGAAGATCGTTTATCCCGAAAAAATATACATCATTGAGGATAATTTAAAGTCTTTATTTCAAATACATTACCAAAAATTAGCTGCTTTGGATTTGGACCAAAAGACAGCCATGAGAAATGCCGAGTTTAAAGTTTATTCAAAAAACGGCGGAGACGGCTTGCTGCTCTATATTTTCTCAAAAGTGAGAGTCACCAATCGCACTTTTGTGGAAATAGGGGTACAAGACGGCAGAGAATGCAATACAGCCAATCTTTCTTTAAATTTTAGCTGGCAAGGCATAATAATTGACGCCAATAAAGAATGGATAGAAAGCGCCAGACTTTTTTACGGGGAGAAATTAAGGAAAAAAGCCGGCAATGTTAAAGCCGTGCCTTGCTTTGTCACAGCAGAAAACGTAAATCAA
Organism: uncultured Candidatus Saccharibacteria bacterium; assembly: GCA_964366075.1. GTDB lineage: Bacteria > Patescibacteriota > Minisyncoccia > UBA6257 > CAYISL01 > CAYISL01. Next base: position 4,286 of record CAYISL010000008.1, on the reverse strand, counting down.
TTGCTGTTAGGCCAGGGTTTTCAAGGCGAAATTGATTTATTGTCAATAGATATTGATGGCAACGATTACTGGGTTTGGAAAGCGATTGATGCGGTTAATCCTCGCATAGTTGTTGTAGAATATAATGCCTCTTTGGGTCTCGGCTCAATAACCATAAAATACAATCCCAATTTTCATTACCAAAGGGACTTATACTTTGGGGCATCTTTGCTGGCCTTGGCAAAATTAGCTAAAGAAAAAGGATATATTCTAGTTGGTTGTGATTCTTACGGGCATGACGCTTTCTTCGTCAGAAAGGATGTGGCTGAAGGAAATTTTGTTGAATTATCGGCAGAAGAAGCTTTTTATCCAAATCCCCATTCAATTCAAACAATCGGCAGCACTGAGAAGCAATTTGAACGAGTTAAACATTTAGACTTTGACCACGTTTAAAAATTGTGCTAAAAATAAAGATTATCATTAACTAATATGGCAGAGGAAAACAAAAATAAAAAAGTAGTTGTCTTTGGAGGAGCTGGCTTCTTGGGCAGCCACGTGGCCGATGCCTTAACTGATCGCGGCTATGAGGTGGTGATTTTTGATTTAAAAAAATCACCTTATTTAAAAGAAGGACAAATTTCCATTGTTGGCGATATTACTGATGAAAAAGCAGTTGAAGAAGCGATAAGGGGCTGTGACATTGTCTATAACTTTGCTGCTATTACTGATATGGATGAGGCTAAATTAAAGCCTTTGGATACGGTTCGCTCTAACATCTTAGGCAACACAGTTTTATTAGAAGCGGCTAAAAAAAATAATATCAAGAGGTTTGTTTTTGCCAGCACCCTTTACGTTTATAGCAAAGCTGGTTCTTTTTACCGCAGTTCCAAGCAAGCCTGTGAGTTATTGATTGATGATTATTACAAAACTTATGGTTTGGAATATACGATTTTGCGTTATGGCTCTCTTTACGGTCCGAGGGCGAGCGAAGAAAATTGGATTCACAAAAAAATAAAAGAAGCCATTCTGGAAGGGAAGTTAACCAGACAGGGTAACGGTGAGGAAGTTAGAGAATATATCCATGTTTATGACGCCGCCAGGTTAAGTGTTGATATTTTGAGCGAAGAATATAAAAATCAGCATATCGTCATTACCGGCAATCAGCCGGTTAAAATCAAAGACTCTTTTACTATGATAAAAGAAATGCTGAATAATCAAGTTAAGGTAGAATTTTTGCCAGCCACTTATTCGGAGCATTATGAAATTACTCCCTATAATTTTACTCCTAAATTAGCCAAACGGATTCAAAGCGCTTATTATGTTGATTTTGGCCAGGGTATTTTGGATTTAATTGAGCAAACTTATAAAGAATATTTTCTCAACGGAGAAAGGACAAAAGCGATAATCTTTGATTTTGACGGAGTGATTTTGGAGTCAATGGATGTCAAAACAAAGGCCTTTTCATTTTTGTTTAAAGACTACCCGGAACATTTGCCAACTATTCTGGCTTTGCACAAAAATCATGGCGGCATGTCTCGTTTTGAAAAGTTTGAAAGAATCTATCAAGATATTTTGCGACAGCCTCTTTTTGAAGATAAAAAAACTGAGTTAGGCAGACAGTTTTCCGAGTACGTTTATCGACAAGTGCTTAATTGTCCTTTTGTAGCAGGTGCGCAGGAATTTTTAGAAAAATATTATCAAGAACTGCCTTTATTTATCGCTTCCGGCACCCCTGATGCAGAGATAAAGTCTATTGTTAAAGAACGCGGCTTAGAGAAGTATTTTAAAGGCGTATTCGGCAGCCCCGCCAAGAAAAAAGATATTATTTTAACAATAATGAAGGACTTTCAATTTGAGCCTCAAGAGCTGATTTTCGTAGGCGATTCCATTGACGATGAAGAAGGAGCGCAGGCAGCCGGAGTGAGATTTATTTGGCAGACCAAAGAGAATAATCCCTTCCAAGAATTAGAAAAACATGTTTAATATGATATGAAAATTTTAATTAGTACTTCATCTTTCAACACAAAAGAAGCTCTAGAAAATCTCCGACAGCAGGGCTTTGAGGTAATTTTAAATTCCTATAAAAGAAAACTGACCGCCGAAGAACTGAGAAAACTTTTACCGGGAGTTACTGGTTTAATTGCCGGCACCGAAACAATTGATAGAGAAACACTAAAAAGCTCCAATCTTAAAGTTATTTCCCGGGTTGGCGTGGGTATAGATAATATTGATTTGGAAGCAGCTAAAGAACTCGGCATCGTTGTTAAAAATACTCCTGACGCTCCAACGATTGCTGTGGCTGAATTAACATTAGGAGGCCTTTTAGCTTTATTGAGACAGATTCCCCAAATGAATCAGGAGGTTCACCAAAAAGTTTGGGACAAGAAAATGGGAGTTCAACTTTCAGGTAAAACTGTCTTAATTATTGGTTTTGGCAGAATTGGTAAGTATTTAGCAAAACTTCTAAAACCTTTTGAAGTTAAGTTATTGGTAATAGACCCAAATTCACCTGGGATTTCCCTTAAAGAAGCATTGCCTCAAGCAGATATAATTTGCCTTCACCTTAGTGGTTCCCAGCAAATTTTAGGCCAAAAGGAATTTGCTCTGATGAAAAATGGAATCTTTTTGGTCAATACCGCTAGAGGCGAGTTTTGGGATGAAGCAGCTTTAGTAGAGGCATTAAAAAACGGAAAGGTGGCGGGAGCTTATGTTGATACTTTCCAAGAAGAACCATACGCTGGCTCCCTGACCGAATTTTCCCAAGTAATTCTTACTCCCCACGTCGGTTCTTATACTGTAGAGTGCCGCAAACAAATGGAAACGGAAGCAGTAGATAATCTACTCTCTGTTTTAATATGACCAATATTAAAGTAAATGCGAATTTTCATACAATAGGCGGGAAAAGCGTTTTCCGTAGCCAGGACTCCCGCTTTATTGAATATCGCAAGAACTGGGAGGAACGGCCAAAAACTTTTACAGCGGGTGAGTTTCCATTGCATTTAGATATTGAGGCAAGTTGCCTTTGTAATCTGCATTGCCCTTTCTGTGCGATGAGCCACAAGCCAATCAGCTGTCAGTCCGGAAGCTTTATGTCTTTAGATACTTTTAAGAATATCATTGACGAGGGCGCAGAATACGGGCTTTGTGCCATTAAACTTAATTCCTGCGAACGTGGCGAGCCTTTGTTGAATAAATCATTGCCAGAGATGATTTCTTACGCCAAAGAAAAAGGCATAATGGATGTTTATTTTAATACTAACGCCACCTTATTAACTCGCGATATTGGTAAAAAACTTATTGAGTCAGGATTGGACAGAATTTCTATTTCTTTTGAGGGTACAACTCCCGAATTTTATGAGAAATCTCGGGTGGGAGCGTCGTTTGATAAGGTTGTTAAAAATATCAAAGATTTTATCCAAATCAGAAATGAAATGGGAGCAAAAAAACCATTACTAAGGGTACAAACAGTAGCTTTGCCTGAACTGGCGCCTAAGCTTAATGAGTATAAGGAATTCTGGGAAAAAATAGTTGATGAGGTGTCATTTATTGATTTTAGAGATTATTCTAAAACTCAAGGCAGTTTGGTTTCTGATTGGATTTGTCCTTTTCTTTGGCAGAGAATGCTCATAACCTGGGATGGTACAATTTCTTTCTGTCAGCTTGATTATTTTAACTCTTTGAATTTGGGAAATGTTAATAAAGGAGATAGTATCCGTTTTGCCTGGGAAGGCAAAGCTATGGAAAAAGTTAGAGAGCTTCATAAGAAAGGTCGCTCCCACGAAGTTAAACTTTGCGATAGCTGCGACATAAGAGCTACCGAAATAATAAAACTTAAACAAAAAAATATATGATTGTTGCATTACTTATCGGCCGGGAAGGGAGCCAGGGCTTCCCCGGCAAAAACGTCAAACCAATTTTGGGCAGGGAACTAATGGTTTATCCTTTATTGGCTGCCAAAAATTCTAAATACGTGGAAAGAGTTTATGTTTCCACTGATTCAGAAAAAATTAAAGAAATCAGCAGGAAATACGGCGCTGAAGTTATTGATCGGCCAGCTGAACTTTGCACTAAAACAGCTTTAGGGCAAGATGTCTTTGTCCACGGCTATCAACTTATTCGGGACGAATTGAAAAAAGAAGGCAAAGAGATTGAGCTGATAGCTTTATTGCACTGTAACGCTCCGACTGTTTTAGCTTCCCAGATTGATGAGGGAGTAAAAACATTAAGAGAGCATCCTGAGCATGACTCGGTGGTGACAGTAGGAAAATACAATATGTATCATCCCAATAGAATGAGAACAATAAATA
>CAYISL010000007.1:0-11923 GCA_964366075.1 uncultured Candidatus Saccharibacteria bacterium | reverse complement strand
AATACTTTTTAGATTACGACTCAGCCCGTATTTTAGCTGAGGATCCGAATTCAGCTGAATATTTTGAGAAGGCAGTCTCTGAGGCTATAGCTAGGGGAACTGCCAAAGATAACAAGAGGTTAATTAGTCTCGTATTTAATTACTTCACCAGTGATTTAATCGGCCTTTTAAACGCCGATAGTATTTCTATTAAAGAAATTAAGATGCCGCCCGAAAAATTTGCTGACTTGATTGTGATGATAGAAAAAGAGGAAATATCCTCTCGGCTAGCCAAAGATATTTTAGCCAAGATTTATAAAACCGGAGTCGATCCTCATCAGGTAATTAAAGATTTAGGCCTAGAGAAGGCTGGTGAAAATTTAGTCGATCAAGTTGTTGAAAAGATAATCGCTGAAAATATTAAAGCGGTTGCTGATTATAAAAAAGGCAAAGAAAACGCTTTGCAGTTTCTTATTGGTAAGGCAATGGGAGAACTAAAAGGGACCGCTGATCCTGAAAAATTGAAAGATAAATTCAGAGAGAAATTGAGTCCGCCAGCTGGCGGAGAATGAGTAGGAAAGCTCAAAATCGGGAGCTAAAATTGCATATTTTAATGAGCTTTCCTTTTTTTAATTTTTGTGTTATTTTGAGAAAACTATGTTAATTGATGCGTTGATACGAATTAAAAACGCCCAGGCGGTAAAAAAAGAAATAATAAAAATCCCTCATTCGAGGGTAATTGTTGATGTTTTAGAAATTTTAGTAAAAAATAATTATCTTAATTCTATTAGTAAAAAAGGGAGGGGGCTAAAGAAATACATTGAAGTTAAATTAAAGTATGAAGATGGTGATGGCGTAATTGAAGGAATTAAATTAATAAGCAAACCCTCGATTAAAATTTATACTGGCTATAAAGAACTCCCCAAAGTTAAATCAGGTTATGGATTGGGCATTGTTTCTACTTCGGAAGGAATAATGAGTTACCAAGAAGCCAGGAAAAGACATTTAGGAGGGGAATTAATTTGTGAATTATGGTAAAGGGCTTTGTCCAAAAATCAAAGCCTCAAGGCGAATGATTTTTGGTAACAAAACCTTTACCCTGTTAAATAATCCGCCACGGGCGGATTGCCGCAAAGCGGCATTTAACAGGGTGCTCAATGTTGTAGTAAAATTTACTGCGCATTGGGCTTGTAAATTTAAACAACATTGGCATGTCTAAAATCGGGAAAAAACCAATAATCATACCAGAGAATGTTGAAGCCAAGTTAGAAGGGCGGATTTTAAAATTTGAAGGCCCATTGGGGCATCTTAGTGTAGCTGTTCCTGAAAGTCTTAAGGTGCAATTGGATAATAAAATCCTAACATTCCTAGACACTGTTGGCTCAAAACAATCCATAGCGCTTTGGGGTACCACTCGGGCTTTGGCTGAAAATGCTATCAAGGGCGTAACTTCAGGATTCGAAAAAGTCTTAGAGATTGAGGGAATTGGTTTTCGGGCTCAAAAGGAGGGTAAAAGTTTGACCTTAAATCTAGGCCTTTCTTACCCTGTTAAATTTTCACCACCAGAAGGGATTGATATTACTGTTGAGAAAAACAGAATTAAAATCAGAGGAATCGACAAGGATTTGGTAGGTAGAACAGCGGCTAAAATCAGAGCTCTTAAAAAGCCAGAGCCTTATAAAGGTAAGGGGATTCGATATGAGGGGGAGGTAATTAGAAGAAAAGTTGGTAAAAAGGTAGGAAGTGTAGTGGCCGGAGCTGCTAAACAGTAATAAATATGAACAGATTGAAAATAAAAAACCAAAAACGAGAAAGGAGAAAAAGAAGAGTTAGGGCTAAAGTTTTTGGGACCGCATCAAAGCCCCGCCTTTCAGTTTATCGTAGTAATCAATCAATGTATGTTCAGCTTATCGATGACGAAAAGGGTAAGACTTTAGTGAGCGCCACGATTAAGGAGTTGGGTAAATTAACTAATAAAACAAAAATCCAGCAGGCACTAATACTTGGCGAATTACTCGCTAAAAAAGCTAAAGCTAAAGGCGTTAATAAAGTCGTTTTTGATCGGGGCCATTATAAATTTCATGGTCGAGTAAAAGCTTTAGCAGAAGGAGTTCAAAAAGGAGGTCTTCAATTTTAGAAGATATAAAAGAAATTACGAAATCAAGATTTATGATTGAAAAGACAAGGGCTACCAAAATTAAAAAGGAAGGTCAATTTAGAGAGGAAATTTTAGATATAAGGCGAGTTACCCGAGTGGTAGCTGGCGGCAAGCGTTTTCGTTTTAGGGCTACAGTGGCTATTGGTGATCTAGTAGGTAAGGTAGGTATCGGCGTTGCTAAGGGAGTAGACGTAGCAATGGCTACCGAGAAAGCTAAAAGAGTTGCCCAAAACAATCTAATTTCTGTACCTATTGTTAATGGCACTATTGCTCACGAGGTAAAAGTAAAATGTGGAGCAGCTAAAGTTTTAATCAAGCCAGCTTCTCCTGGCCATGGGTTAGTAGCCGGTGGCATAGCCCGCATCATTTTAAGATTAGCTGGCATTTCTAATGCTAGCGCGAAATTTCTTTCTCCTTCTAGCAATAAATTAAATAATGCCCGAGTTGTTATTGAGGCGTTAAAAAGCCTAAAAAGGAGGGACTTGCCCCAAAAATCCAATGCAGATTCACGAATTACAACCTAAAACAAAGCCAAAAAAATCTCGACGAGTGGGTCGGGGCGGAAAACGTGGAACCTATTCCGGTCGCGGGATGAAAGGTCAGAGATCTCGAGCGGGAGCCAAGATTAGACCAGCTGAACGCGACCTTATCATGCATCTTCCCAAAAGGCGCGGTTTTGACAATAGACCGATTAGAGAGAATCCCCAAACTGTGAACCTGAAAGATTTGGAAAAAAGATATTCGCCGGGTGAAGTTGTTAATATTGACTCACTTTTGAAGAAAGGCTTAATTAAACTCAGCGTTGGCAAAAAGAAACCAAAAAGAGTTAAAATTTTAGGTGGAGGCAATCTAACAAAATCTTTAAAATTTGTTGGCGTGGAAATGTCAAAAAGAGTAAAGGGCTTGGTCTAAACATGAACAAAATTTTACAGATTTTTAGAATTAAAGATTTAAGAAAGAAAGTTTTTACAGTTCTTTTATTTTTAGTGGCTTTCAGAATTCTGGCGACTGTTCCTATTTCGGGTATAGATATAGAAAGATTAAAAGATCTTTTCCAAAGCAATCAGTTATTTGGTTTTTTTAATATTTTTTCTGGCGGCGGTTTGAGCAATCTTTCAGTGGTGATGTTGGGAGTTGGTCCTTATATTACCGCTACCATTATTATGCAGCTTTTGACAATGATTTTCCCGAGACTTAAAGTTCTTTACTATGAAGAAGGACCAACTGGTCGAGCAAAATTTAATCGTTATTCTCGTTATTTAACTGCACCTTTAGCGGCCCTCCAGACCTATGGTTTTTTAAATTTATTAACTGCTCAAAAAGTTTTATTGCCTCTAACCTCTCTTGATTTAATTCGTAATATTATTTTAGTTACAGCTGGTTCAATGATTTTACTTTGGATTGGAGAACTGATCAGCGAACAAAAAATTGGCAACGGTGTTTCTCTAATCATTTTTGCTGGAATCGTTAGTGGGCTCCCTCAAATTGTCTATTCAGCTATTTCAACTTATACTCCTGGAGTTTTTTCCACCTATATTTTATTCGCTGTGGTAGCGGTGATTGTTATTGCGGGCGTAGTCATTATTAATGAAGGCGACCGGAAAGTGCCAATTTCTTATGCCAAACGGGTTAGAGGGATGAGGTTATATGGCGGAGTCTCCAGCTATCTACCTCTACGAGTTAACCAAGCTGGTGTCATTCCTATTATTTTTGCTATTTCTATTTTGCTTTTTCCTCAATTTATCGCTCAAATTTCCACTATTCTCAGTCCCGATCTTTCTTTAAAACTCAATGAATTGGTAACGAAATTTTTTAATAATCAATTAATTTACGCCGCTCTTTATTTTGGCTTGGTAGTTATCTTTACTTATTTTTATACGGCCGTAACTTTTGACCCCAATGAAATTTCTAAAAATCTTCAGCAAAATGGGGGGTTTGTGCCAGGAATTCGACCCGGTCCGCCAACCGCTCAACTTATTTCTAAAATCCTCAATCGAATTACACTTTTCGGAGCAATATTTTTAGGCCTTATTGCAGTATTGCCTAACATTACCCAGATACTGACTGGTATTGCTTTTTTGACTATCGGAGGCACGGCTTTGCTTATTGTTGTCTCGGTAGCCTTAGAGACTATGAAACAAGTCGATTCGCAATTAGTAATGAGAGAATATGAAGGATTCTAAATTAGCAACCATTATCTACGGACCGCCGGGAGCGGGCAAAGGAACTCAGGCCCAGCTTTTGGCTGATCGTTTTAATTTAATTCATTTTGATACTGGAAAATATATTGAACAGCTGATTCACGGTCCTTCGCTTAATAATCCAATAATCAAAAGACAGAAAAAGCTTTTTGAAACTGGTTTTCTGACTGAACCAAATTGGATTTTAAAAATAATCTATAACAGAACCCTGAATATTTTTAAAGCAGGATTTAGCATAGTTTTTAGCGGTTCGCCTAGAACTTTATTTGAAGCTAAAGGCGATAATAAGCAAGAAGGTTTATTAGTTTTATTTGAGCGGCTTTATGGCAAAAAAAATATTTTAGTTTTTCATCTGAAAGTTGCTCCTAAAACTTCTATTTTTAGAAATAGCCATCGCTTAGTCTGCCCGATCTGTGGGGCAATGCCCATTAAGTTTAAAAAAATCACCTGCCCAATTTGCGGTGGGAGATTGAAACATCGGGTTTTAGATAAACCAGAAACAATTAAAGTGAGGTTGAAAGAATACCATGAAAGAACAGAGCCGATTTTTAAATTAATGAAATCTCGAGGGTATAAAGTTATCGATATTAATGGCGAACCTCTACCCTTTAAAGTTTTTAAGCAAATTGAGAAAAAATATCTACTCCACTTAAAAAATCTTCGATGATTCGTCTAAAAACTCCAGCTGAGATTAAAACCCTTCAAGAAGGGGGGAGAATTCTTGCTTCGGTAATGAAGGAAGTTGTTAAAGCTGCTCAGCCTGGCACTCAAACTGAATTTCTTGATCAATTAGCTAAAAAACTTATTTTAGATAAACAAGCTAAGCCTTCTTTTTTTGGCTATCAGTCTTCTAATGCCGCTCAGCCTTATCCAGCAAATATTTGCACTTCGGTTAATGATGTGGTTGTTCATGGTTTGCCTTCTAACTACCGACTTAAAGAAGGTGATATTTTGAAATTAGATTTTGGTGTTAAATATAAAAATTTATTTACTGATGCAGCGGTTACTGTTCCAATAGGGAAAATAGCACCTGAGATTCTTAAGCTTATTAAAATCACTAAAAAGTCATTATTCTTAGGAGTTAGTCAGGCTAAGACAGGAAATACTTTAGGCGATATTGGCTGGGCAATTTATAATTTTATTGAACGCTCGGGCTTTAAAATGATAAAAAGTTTAACTGGGCACGGGGTTGGCTTTGATGTTCATGAAGATCCGGTGGTTTTAAATTACGGCAAAAAAGGAGGGGGGCTGAAATTAGAACCGGGCTTGGTCATTGCTATTGAACCGATGACTACCGTTGGCAAGGATGAAGTCTCGCAGAGAAAAGACGGAAGCTTTATAACCATTGATGGTGCTCTTTCGGCTCATTTTGAACATACTGTAGCTATCACTGAAAAAGGGCCAATAATATTAACTTTATAAAAATAAAGCCGCTCAATTTTGTATTTCTGGCGCCTTTTCAATTTCGGTTATTCAAACGATCGTTGAAATAACCGAAATTTGAATTAGCGACACATCTTTAATAAAATATTCTGCTATAATTGTTTAATAATGCCGCCAGAGTTAAAAACATTACTTATTAGCATGCTGCCAATTGGCGAACTACGTGCCGCTCTGCCTTTAGCTTTAAGTTATTACCACCTTCCTTTCATGGAAGCTTTTCTTTTGTCGGTAGTAGGTAATTTCCTGCCTATTCCCTTTTTGATTATTTTTTTAGAGAAATTCTCCGCTTACCTAATGCAAAAAATTTACCTTTTGAACCGTTTCTTTAATTGGCTATTTTCTTATACGCGGCGTCGCCACAGTAAAAAATTTGAATATCTCGGTGCTTTGGCTCTGGTTTTATTTGTGGCGGTTCCATTACCCTTAACCGGCGCTTGGTCTGGAGTAGTAGCCGCTTTTGTTTTTGGCATTTCACCCAAAAAATCTTTACCCTTAATTGGTTTGGGTATTCTTATCGCTGGTTTGATTGTTGGTATTTTTAGTTTAGGAATTCTCCGTTTTTAATTTATAATTAATGTATGCCAAAAATAATTATCGCCAATTGGAAGATGGCGCCGCCATCTCTACAGGAGGCCAAAAAACTTTTTGGGGAGACGGCAAAAATTAAAAACTTAAACGACACGGAGATTGTCGTTGCCGCTCCTTTTATTTACTTAGAACTGCTTATAAACCTGTCAAAAAAATCGAAAATTAAATTAGCGGCCCAGGATGTTCTTTGGGAAAATCCGCCAGTTGGCGGAGGCGCTTACACCGGCGAAATTTCGCCGAATATGCTTAAAAATTTAGGCGTTGAATATGTTATTATCGGTCATTCCGAACGCCGCCAAAACCTTAAAGAAACTGACGAGATGATAAATAAAAAGATAATCGCCAGCGTCAAGGCCGGATTAAAAGTTATTCTTTGTGTTGGCGAACCAAAAAGAAATAGTATTAAGCAAGCTAAAAATTATATCAAAAAACAGCTTGAAAAAGATTTAAAAGGAATACCTAATAACTATAAACTAAAAACTAACCAACTAATTATAGCTTATGAACCTGTCTGGGCAATCAGCACCAATAAAAATGCCAAACCGGATACCCCAGAAAACGCTCTACAAATGACAAAGTTCATCAAAAATTTCCTAAAACCTAAAACCTATAACCTAAAACCTAAAGTCATTTACGGCGGGTCCGTAAGTTCTAAAAATATCGAGGGTTTCTTAAGGCATGAAGAAATAGAGGGCGCTTTAGTAGGGGGCGCGAGCTTAACTAGCGATTTTGTAAAAATAATAAAAATAGCTCAAAAATATTCCTGAGCTAAAAGAAAATGATTAAATTTTTAAACACCGCTAAAATAGAGCCCTCAAAAAGGGTCTGCCTTTTACGATTAGATTTAAATACAACTGATGATTGGAGAACGAGGCGATCGCTTACTACTATTAAATGGTTGCTGAGGCATAAGAAGAAAATTGTCATTCTTTCGCACAAGGGTCGTCCTAAAAGATTTGAAAAATCTTTAAGTTTAAAAAAGGATGCCCAGCATTTAGGAAAATTATTAGGCCGGCAGGTTTATTTTTTCAAAGATTTTAATTTTCCTAAAATAAAGAAAGAAATTAAAACTTCAGCCCCAGGTTCAGTGTTCGTTTTAGAAAATTTGCGTTTTTTACCTGGTGAGCAAAAAAATTCCTTAAAATTAGCCAAGCAATTAGCCGAAGTAGGCGATTTTTATGTCAATGACGCTTTTGCGGTTTGCCATCGAGTCAATGCCTCAGTAGTAGCCATTACTAAATTTTTACCCGGTTTCGCTGGCTTAGAGCTGGAATCAGAGATTAAAAATCTTTCTAAGGCGATCGAAAACCCACTCCACCCTTATTTGGTGATTCTCGGGGGTTCTAAAATTTCTACCAAATTACCGTTATTTAATTATTTAAAATCAAAAGCTGATATTTTTTTGGTAGGAGGTGCTTTAGCTAATAATTTATTATTAGCAGCCGGCTATGAGGTGGGTAGATCGTTAATAGAAAAAGGAATACTAGAAGAATCTAAAAAGATAGTAAAGAATAAAAAAGTTATTTTGCCAGTAGATGTGGTTGTGAATGATAACAGAAAGAAAATAAATAAGGATATAGATAAAATTAAAAGGGATGAAGTTATTCTGGATATCGGGTCAAAAACTGAGGAGCTGTTTTCTGAAAAAATTAAAGGGGTAAAGATAATTATTTGGAACGGTCCGATGGGGAAGTTTGAAGAAAAAGGGTTTGAGAAAGGCACTAAAGAAATAGCCAAAGCGGTTTTCTCTAATAAAAGAGCGAAAATTATCATCGGCGGCGGCGAAACCGTCACCGCTTTACTACAAGTTACAAGAAATACATTTATCTCTACTGGCGGCGGGGCAATGTTAGAATTTTTAAGCGGGAAGAAATTGCCTGGAATAGCCGCCCTTGAAAACAAGGGCGAGCCTCGCCCAAGGCACTGCTTGGGCGGGAAGCACTAAGGGTTAGTAAGCATTAAGTAATATGGAGAAATTGAGAGATACCAAAAAAACAGTTTTAAGAATTGCCCAAGCATTAAAAAATCAAGAAAAGATAGCGCTTTTCGCTGATGATGATACTGATGGAATTGTTTCGGCTGTAATGATGTTTGAAATTTTACAAAAACTTGGTTTTAGGAAATTAAAAATTTATTTAGCAGAAAGAGGAAGTAGGGGACACATTGGCCTAACTAAAAATGATGTCTTAAAGTTTAAGTCTAAAAACATTAAATTGATTATTACTTTAGACTGTGGTACCGATGATGAAAAAGATATCGTTTTGGCTAAAAAATTGGGGATAGATACAATCGTTGTTGATCATCATCTCATTAATTTGAGAAACCCAAAAGCTTTAACTTTTTTAAATCCTCAGCAAATTAGAGGATCGTCCCCTTTGAAACATTTTTCTACTGCTGGGTTAGTTTACAAATTAGCTGGCGCTTTATCTAAGTATTTCAATAAAGATCTCGCCCCCTCATCTTTTTTAGACCTAGTGGCAATCTCTACTATTTTCGATCGGAGCAAAATTAAAGGCGGAAATAAGTTATTTGTTGATAAAGGTAAAAAGGTCTTAAGTCAGACTAAAAGAATTGGGCTTAAAGAGTTAGCCAAGAAAAATACTGATTTAGAAATTTTGGGACGGAAGTTAAATGTTGCTCCGGCATTAAGTCTCGATTTACTACTGACAGTCAAAGACAAAAATTCTGCCCAAAAATTGGTCAATAAAATAGACAGATTATTTCATTTGAAAAACAAGCAAATTCAAAAATCATTTCAGTCAATTCAGGAAACACTTAAATTTTCCGGCAAGCAGGAATTTATTTTTATTGGAGATAAAACTTGGCCTAACAACATTATAGGCTGTCTTGCTTTAAAGTTATTAAAAAAGTATCAAAAGCCAATTTTCGTTTATACCAAAATCGGGAAATACTATATCGGCTCAGCTCGAGCGCCCCAAAAATATAATTTAGTTAAAATAATGAAAAAATGCAGTCCTCTTTTATTAAATTTCGGAGGCCACGCTCAAGCCGCAGGATTTACTTTGGAACCATCCTGTCTGAATAAATTTGAAATATGTTTAAGAAATGTGTTTAATAAATAAAATAAAAAAATGAAAGTCCAGGGAGAAAAAATTACAATCTATACTGACGGGGGAGCGCGAAACAATCCCGGCCCAGCGGCAATTGGCGTAGTTATTAGAGAGAATAAAGAATTAGGAATCAAGAATTACGAATATTCTAAATTTATTGGCAAGGCCACTAACAACGAGGCCGAATATCAGGCTGTAATTTTTGCTTTAAAGAAATTAAAGCATCTAATCGGTTCAAAGCAAGCTAAGGAAAGCGAAATAGAAATTCGGTCAGACAGTGAGTTATTAACCAATCAGCTTAATGCTAACTATAAAATTAAAGAAAAAAATTTAGCCTTGCTTTTTGTGCAGATTTGGAATTTAAAGCAAGATTTTGGAAAAGTTTATTTTGTTGGTATAAAAAGAGAGGAAAATAAAAAAGCCGACAAATTGGTTAATGAAGTGTTAGATATCGAAGAGAGAAAACTATTTTAATATGAGCTTAGAAAAACATAAAACATTTGAAATGCCAGAAGCTACTAGGCCCCAGACGCCGGAATTTGAAGAGGTCCATGCTGTAGGTTATATTGAAATGGACGAGGAACGGGTTAAACCAACCCGAGAGGCGATTTGTTCTGAATTTAATATTCCTAAAGATGACCAATCTATCCGACCTGCTACATCTGGTTATCAAAGAAAAATAAGATCATTTCTTATCATAAAAGATAAAGAAAATCCCAAAAATATTTATTATGCAGAAGGAAATGCACCTCACGCCGAACTATTAGACGATATTATAAATAAAGCAGGAGCTGGTTTAAAAAGCCGCCGGGAGATTCAAGAAGATGTAGAAGAGTTTGATAAGTTCTGGGAAACCAAGAAGGGCTTTATAGACCCTTTTACTAATGGTTTCAAGAATTATCCTGAATTAAGGAAAAAATTAGAGAGATTACAAAAGGCAAAAGCCGAGAAAGAAAGGAAAAAGTACAAAGAGGAGATACCCAATTGGTTTCTATCCGCCGAATCGTAAATTCCCTATTATTGTCAATCTAATTTTAGACTAATTGTGGATAATCTTCTACATAAAATTTAAGCATAAAATTAAAAGCAGTGATTACTCACCGCTTTTTGATTTCGCTTTGGGTTTCGGCTTTTTCAGTTATTTGAAATTACAAATAGTGGAATCCCTAGTTTCATGCATTCTTGGGGCGTTAATGAGCCTTTTTTTTCCTTTCCTTCGTCTTCTCTTTCTTCTCTTTCTTTTTTTTTCACCTTCTGCTTCTTTTAAATTTTTAAAATTCTAAGTTATTATTTAATTTATCATAATTCTTGAGGATTTGTCAATGGCTTTAATTTGTGCTATAATTTATTAAAAATCGGCAAGTCAGACGATCGCTCTACCTTTTCAGTCAAAAAGGCGGGGAGGAAAGTCCGGACACCCGCCAGTGCTTCGCACTGGCACGCGGATAAACGCGGATGGCACGCGGATCTACGCGGAAAAATTTCTGCGTAAATCTGCTTAATTCGGCGTAAATCAGCGTTCCAATGCGGAGCATTGGTAGAAAAGGGTAGTCGCTAACAGCGACGAGGAGCCCTTCGGTAGGCTCAGGGTACTGAGTTTATCGAAGTATAATCCTACGGAAAGTGGCACAGAGACAATACTACCCCGCCCTTTTGACTAAAACTCAAAAGGGCGGGTAAAAGGTGAAAAGTTAATGGGTGTTGAGAAATCAGCTACCATTATCCTTCCCCAGCAATGGGAGAAGGTGCAAAACTCCTACCTGGTGCAAGGCCGTGCCCCCCGTCCTCAGGCTGCTGTTTATTAAGATATGATGGCTGTGGGAAAACAGGCGATAGAAAGACCATAGCCAATAGACGGTTTGAGGACGGGGGGAGCGCCGCTCGAGCCTTCGAGTAATCGAAGGCCTAGATAGATGATCGTCTCACCCCGCTTAGCGGGGCAAGACAGAATCCGGCTTATGACTTGCCGGTTTTTTTTAATACCTCTTTATTTGACAGTCCCAGTCAAAATTAATTAAAATGATAATTAGCATCTTTTTTTTATCCAAAAAGAGAGGGCCGGTGTCTATTAAAGAACTGAAAGAACAACTCCCGAGGAGGTGATGTGGTAAGAGGCATCGGCTCTCTAAAGAAATTTTTAAGGTCCATAAGGACCTTTTTATTTAGTGTGGGGGTTGACAAGAAGAGGATGTTGGATAAAATGAATATACTGATTATTATTAGCTTTTAAATTTCCAAGGTCGAATAAATAAATTTTAGAATTATTCAGAAATAAAATGAAGTTCAAACCTCTATCTGACCATATTTTTCTTGAGGCCCTTGAGGAAGAAAAGAAAACCAAGGGTGGCATTGTTCTGCCAGATACTGCTGAGAAAGAAAAACCAATAAAAGGTAAGGTAGTAGCAGTTGGTCCTGGTCGCCTAAATGAAAAGGGGGAACGAATGCCGATGTCAGTTAAAAAAGGCGATGTAGTTTTATTTAAA
>CAYISL010000006.1:0-12393 GCA_964366075.1 uncultured Candidatus Saccharibacteria bacterium | reverse complement strand
GCTCTTCCGATCTCCAAAAATCACTGAAGATAATCAATTTATCAAAGATGAAATTATAAAACGCACTGAAGAAATGTTGGCTTTAGAAGGGGAAACGCTATCAGATTTTGTTGATTTTTCAAAAGTAATGCTCCAAAAGTTTGATATGGTTTCGGTAGAAGATGATAATTTAGTTTTAGAAAAAGACGATAAAAAAATTAAACTTGCCATCAAAGAAAATAAGAATTTGATTAAAAAAGTCCTTGCAGAAAAATACAACAAACAAACATTAAAATTAGAAAAACAAGAAATTAGTTTAGCCGAATTAAAAGATTTACCTATGATTGATTATGATAAGCAACGAAAATTAAAGGATTATATTGATGATTTAGTATTTTCTTTATACTTCAGGATTTCTTTACAAAGTTTAGGATTAAATAAGGCAGAAGAAATTAAATCAAAATGCTCTAAAAATCTCTATTATAAATTAGTAAGCAGTCAAAAATTATGAAAACCGCTGAAGCAAAAAACAACCCGCCGCGACCCGAAGGAGATTTTGAGGAAGAAAACTATTGATTTTTGATCAAAAATCTGCTATAATGAAGGCAAATTCAGGGGGCAAGTGCCCCGACTTTGGGATAATCGTAAAAGAGCCGGGGCCACCCGGCTTTTATTGTTAAAATTCGCGAAAAAGCAAAAATTTAGTTTTTATGGTGATTAAAAAACAAAAACTTGATCATGAATCTTATGAAAGAGAAGAAAAAGCCGTATTTCATGGAAGTGAACCGGAAGTCTTAAAATATATATATACTTTATCTTGTTTTACAAATTATAAAGGTGGCAAAATTTTTGTTAAAGAAGTAAAGAAGCCAAAATTTCTAAAATCTTTTTTTGATGCAGCAGTTTTAGAAAATAAATTAAATTCTTATCTAGATCCATCTGTTAGTGGAATTATAGGCGTAAGTCCTTATAACAAAATAGGGGTAAAGATAATAATTAAAAAGAGTAATCGTGGTCCGCATTTTTATAAAGAGGATGGATATTTTATAAACTCTAAAAAAGAAAAAGTGTTTGTTTTTAAGCGAGGTTCTATAGGAATTAGAAGAAGTGGACAAAATGATATTTTCAACAGTAAGGATCTCGAGGCATTATTTAAAAATAAATTATCTGAATTATTTAAAGGCGTACAAGAAGTGGTAATTAAACAGCCAATGGGTGAATTATTTAATACTATTGGTAAATTGAAAGGCATATCTAGTGAAATTGTAGCATATAAACATAGTCCTAAAGATCCAGAAGCAGTTCCGATACGACAGATTTTGGATACTGAACCTTTTAGTAATATAAACGAAGAATTAAATGCTTCAGTAAAATCCTGGAAAACAAGTAAAACAATGCCTAGTGAGGTTTTGATAGCTAATGCTTATAAAAATTCAAAAAATATTAAAGATAAAGAACATTTGAATTTACTGTTTTTATCAAGCCTAGAAAAACATTTACCACCTTATCTTTGGGCTTCTAAGACTAAAAGTCCCGAATTAAAAAGTTTAATAAAGGAAATAATTAACAAAGATTGTTATCCATCATCAAATGAAGCACTAAAATTAATTGTCGTGTTGTCTAATAGATTTATTACTGAAATTCTTAAGTCGGCGAATTCTAGTAAATATATAAGCGTGAAGAATTTAGCAACAAAAATTTCTAATTTAAATCTTAAAGACAAAAATCGCAAATAATCTATTATGAAATTTTTACTTGGTAAAACTAATTATAACGACAAAATAAATATAGATATAACAGACATTATTAATGATTTTATTGAGGCTAACAAAGAAAAAAAATCCGAATTTAAATATCTTTGGCGAATTTATGATTTAGAAAATTTTGGATGGAAGTTATTAAAATGATCACTTACTCAATAATCCAAAAATCAAAACTTGAAGGCGGCTTGCGGCTGGATGCGGAATATTAACAAAAGGTCGAAGAAATGATTGAGAAATAAATATGACTCACTATGTTCCAGATTTAAAAAAGACAGAAGAAGGATTAGGGAAATTAAATGTTTCAATAAGAGAATTAAACAGAACAACCAAAACCTCTAGTTTGGTAATGGGTATCTTTACAGCCGTATTGGTGATAATTGCTATTTATCAATTCGTTCAACTTTTTACATTGCAAATACCTTTTACTAAACTCCAAGCACAGTTACAAATACAGGGAGTAATCAATGCTTGCAAAATAAATTCAGATGCAATTTGGATTGACCCAAACGGAAAAGTACATAGTTGTTCTGAGATGCCAAAAGCATGGTTTCAAAATAATGAAAAATAATTGGCCAACAAAAAATAGGAGAATAAATTAATTAATGAAT
This sequence comes from uncultured Candidatus Saccharibacteria bacterium, assembly GCA_964366075.1. GTDB lineage: Bacteria > Patescibacteriota > Minisyncoccia > UBA6257 > CAYISL01 > CAYISL01. The sequence goes on along the minus strand of CAYISL010000006.1, from coordinate 10,043 downwards.
TACCTTCTACTAAGTTTAATTATTATTTTTCTTTTAATTTTTGTATTTTTATACAAATCCAGATATTTAGATACAAAGGACAAGGCAAAAAAAGGAAATAGCGTTAAAATAATTGGGGAAGGATTAAGTCAGTACCAAAAAGAACTTCAAAAAATTAAAGAGGATCGTAAATCCAAAATTTTAGAATTATTTAAGACTAAAAAAGAATTGACCAATAACGATGTTGAGAAATTTTTAGGTGTTTCTGATGCTACAGCTACCAGATATCTTGATGAGTTAGAGAAAGAGGGAATTATCGAGGTTTTCGGAGATAATAAAAGAGCTGCAAAATATCGGCTCAAGAATAAGTGAGCCGATAGAACACCCTTCAGAAGGGCAAAAAGGAAAAATCACCATTAATGTTAACGGCGAGTTTAGCCTCAGTGATTACATCACCATTGGATTCTATGCTTCTGGCAATTATTCAAAAGAATTCGAACCAGTCGGCGTTGATAAAAATAAGTACTATTTCGAGCCATAGAAGGTTAGGTTACAAGTGAAAGTCTCTTAAAATTAAAACGGGCTGGACAATTTAGTATTACCCAGCCCTATTTTTGGGAATTAAAACCTTCGCTACTTACTCAACTTTGTCTTCCACCCTAAGAGCTCTTTTGATAAATTTTCCGAATTGTTCCGAAGTCCCATCATATGGTAGAACAATATGGCCGGTTCTTCCATCAACCCCATACTGACCGCCGCTCCCGACAACGATTCGAAAAGATAAATTAGGGGGAATATCCCAACCTGGAATATTTTCTTTCTGTGCTTCCGCCATTGCAAGTAGTGTCTTAAGACCTTGAATATAATTCTGATCTTCCTGGTCAGAAGAAGTGACCATGTCTTTTGTCATCCATATAAGTCCTAAGCTTCTCAGCTTGGATAGAAGATTTTGTATGGTTTGTTTTTCTTCCAAGATCTTCGAGGCAAGTATCCGCACATTAGGCGTTAGCTCGAGTATTTTAGCGAATTTATCCGGATCGTATACTGCCATTTTTCCTCCTTTTTAGGGTTTCAGGTTTTAATCTTTTTGATCTATCTTTTAACTTTCTTTTATAAAAGAGCACCTTAGTGCCGGCGAGTGGATTCGAACCACTGGTCTAAGGTTTACCCGCCTGCCAGAGCTTTGTACCAAGGGTGGGATTCGAACCCACGACCTGACGCTTATGAAACGTCTGCTCTACCTCTGAGCTACCTTGGCAAAAATGGCTTATCGTATCTTATTAAATTTTCTTTTTTCTCGTGACGCCAGCCTTTTATCTGTCTTTCTCTTTTTAAAGCCTCTTTTTCATTTTTGTATCTTTCGAAATATCGTAATTCTAAAACTTTTCTATCTCTAGTAAATTTTCCACCCTTTCCATATTTATGTTCTAAATACCTTTTTTGTAAGTTTGAAGTAATACCTGTATAAAATTTACCGTCATTGCATTTGATAATATAAACATACCACATAAAGATTAAGGCCTGCACTGAGCGAAGCGGAGCGAAGGCCCTTCGACCCTTCAATAAATTCAGGGTCGCCCTGAACAAGGTTGAAGGGCGACAAGCTCAGGGCACTTCGACTCGTTCAGATTTAAATGGCTTGCACTGAGCGAGGACTTCGGGTGAGTTCAGTCGAACCCCGAAGCGAGTCGAAGTGTTGCGGGGGCCGGATTTGCACCGGCGATCTTCAGGTTATGGGCCTGACGAGGTACTACTCCTCCACCCCGCGATGATAAAAAAGAAAATTTTGGTGTCGTTTAGGAGGACATATGTTATTTTATGATAAATTTAATAATCTTTATTGTCAACTTATGCTTTTTGATTTAGAATTTTACTATGGGTTATAGTGAATTAGAAAAGATTAAACAATCCGCTTTTAAGGAAATCGGAGAAGTTTTAGACATGAAATCGCTTGAGCTTTGGCGGATAAAATATCTTGGCCGAAAAGGCAAACTAACTCAAGTTTTAAGGTCTTTAAAAAGCTTATCTGACAGTCAAAAAAGAGAAATCGGTCCTCAAGCAAATAGTCTAAAAAAGAAATTAGAAGAACTTTTCACTCAAAAAAATCAAAGTTTTAAAACTAGCCATAATCAAAGGAGCTCTTTTGACATTTCCATTCCTGGCAAAAAAATTACTTTAGGACATTTGCATCCTTTAACTAAGACAGAACAAAAAATTAGAGAAATATTCCTTTCGATGGGTTTTTCAATAGTGACTGGGCCGGAAATTGAAAGCGAATACTATAATTTCGATGCTTTAAATATTCCTCCTAATCACCCAGCCAGAGATATGTGGAACACTTTCTGGCTTAAAACGCAGATAAACGCGGATCAAAACGCGGATAAACGCGGAAATATCAGCGTAAATCAGCGTAAAAATCCGCATAAATCCGCGTTATTGTTGAGGACTCATACCTCTCCGGTGCAGATTAGATATATGGAAACCCATCAACCACCTTTTCAAATTATTGTACCAGGACGAGTTTTTCGTTACGAGGCTACTGATGCCTCGCACGAGATAAATTTTTATCAAGTTGAAGGATTGATGGTGGGGAAAGATATATCTTTAGCGAATTTTAAATTTATCATAGAGGAATTTTTAAAAAAACTTTTCGGTAATAAAGTTCAATTTCGTTTTCGGCCCAGTTACTTTCCTTTTGTTGAGCCGGGTCTTGAAGTGGATATCAAAATAAATCAAAAATCAAAAATCAAAAATCAAAATTTAGGATGGTTGGAAGTGATGGGAGCAGGGATGGTCCATCCAAGAGTTTTTGAAGCAGTGCACTACAATCCTCGAGACTGGCAGGGTTTTGCTTTTGGTTTGGGTTTAGAACGGATTGCGATGATTCAATATAATATTCCTGATATTAGATTATTCTATTCAAGCGATTTAAGATTTATTAGACAATTTTAAAAGAATACTCAAAGTTTACCATGATAGAAAAATTTGAAAATAAAATTGAAGAAGAATATGGAGAAATCAGGCTAGAAAAGATTAGAAAAGAACTTAAGGATCTAAAAAAAGAAAATCTTGAAAAAAAGAAGAGAGGAGAAAACTATGACCCCCATTTCGATAATATGGATCCTGATAAACTTGAAAAAGAAGAACTATCACTATTCCAGAGATTAAAAGAGGCCGCAACGCGTGAGGAATTAGATAAATTAGAAAAAGAGTTCAATAGTTATAGAGAGAAGACGAGAGATAGAGTTGTTGGAGAATTAAGAACCCAGCCAGACCTAAAAGAGGAAGAGTTTGATAAGGTATTTTTCGGCCATCCCAAAGTTAACTTTACAGGTTTTTTTGGCAATGAATTACTTAGGAAACAGGTACCGTTCTTAAAAGAAGATTTAAAGAAATACTCCCGAAAATGAAATTTTCTTATCAGTGGTTAAAAGAATTAAATCCGAAAATTCCTAATAAAGCCAAATTAGTAGAGGCATTAAATTTGTATTCTTTTGAGACTGAGAACAAGGCTGGTGATCTTTTAGAAATTTCTATCCCGCCGAACAGATTTTCGGACGCCGCTTCACATTTGGGGATTGCCAAAGAGGCGGCGGCTGTATTGGAATTACAATCTCCAGCTCAAAAAATAAGAACAGCAGCAGGCGGAAAGAATAGTAAAAGTATTAAAATCCAAATAGAAGACAATAATCTTTGCCCTCGTTATTGTGCCAAAGTTGTAAGAGGCTTAAAAGTTACTTCCTCGCCGAAATGGTTAGCGAAACGGTTAAAGACCTGCGGTTTGCGGCCAATTAATAATATTGTGGACGCAATGAACTATGTGATGCTGGAAACAGGGCAACCGTTGCACGCTTTCGATTTAGATAAACTCGCCAATAAAGAAATTATTATCAGGCGGGCAAAGAAAGGAGAAAAAATTACTACCTTAGATGATGAAGTCTATGATTTAGATAAAAATGTTTTGGTTATTGCCGATTCAAAAAACGCTTTGGCGATCGCTGGTATTAAAGGAGGCCATAAAGCGGAGATTACAGCAAAAACAAAAAATATTGTTATTGAGGCAGCTAATTTCGATCCGGTAAATATTTACCAAACATCTAAGAGATTAAAATTAATAACCGATGCCTCTCTTCGTTTTTCTCATGGACTTTCAATAGACCTGCCGGAATTTGCCATTGAAAGAGCGGCAGCTTTAGTTTTGGAATTAGCTGGTGGAAGAGCAGATAAAGGCATAATTGATATCTATAACCCGAAAATTGCTGGTCGACAGCGAGATTTACTGGATATTGATTTTAAAAAATTAAAAAATTTCTTAGGGATTGAGATAGAAAAAGCAAGAATTAAGAAAGTCCTAAATTATTTAGGTTTTGAAGTTAAAGATTTAGGTTCTTCTCTAAGGGTTAAACCGCCGGTTTTTAGACTTGATATCACTATTCCCGAAGATGTTTATGAAGAAATCGTTAGAATCTATGGCTACGAAAAGATTTTTCCAAGCCCCCCAAAAGTATTTTTAGGGTCAGCAATAAAGGATGAGAAGATTGAGTTTAGTGATAAAGTGAGAGCAATATTAAGGGGGTTGGGTTATTCCGAGGTCTATAATTACTCTTTTATTAGCGGCAAGGAGGCGGTGAGTAATTTCTGGACGAAAGACCCGTTAGAAATAGAAAATCCCATAAGTAGAGACCTTTCTTATTTAAGAAATTCGCTATCTTACCATTTAATAAAAAATACTGAAAACAACCTTCGCTTTTTAGATGGGATAAAGCTTTTTGAGATTGGTGAAGTATTTTTAAAAGAAAACAATTCAACAAAAGAATCGCTGAATTTAGGTCTTGTTTTTGCTAAAAAAGCCAAATCCGCATCAATCGCCAGACATGATTTATTTTTAGAACTTAAAGGTGTTGCCGAGAGTTTACTACGTCAACTTGGCTTAGTTGATTATTTATTTGTTGACTTAGATAAAACCATTTCTTGGTTAGATAAAAAACTTGCTGTTCGTCTAGAATCAGACGGCAGTGTTTTAGGATATTTAGGGATCGTTGCTAATTCAGAGACGCTCGCTGCTATTTTTGAGATTAATTTAGAGAAGCTCTTGGTTTTAATTGAGGGAGAACGAGAATATCGACCATTATCAAAATTCCCCTCAGTGATGCGGGATATCTCAATTTTAGTTAATAGAGAAACTCGATTTTCTGAAGTTTTAAATATTATCTATGATGCGGGGGTTAAATTTATTGATGATGTGGATTTGATTGATATCTATGAGAGCGAAGATTTAAGTGAAGGCCAAAAAAGCCTTACTTTCAGAATTGTTTTTCAAGCTGAAGATCACACTCTGACTGATCAAGAAGTTGGCAAGGAAATGGAGAAAATCATAAGAGCCTTACGGGACAATTTAGGGGCAGAAATTAGATAAATAAAAAATCGGAGCCGTCTGTTTATTAATTGGTTTATTTACTACTATTCCTACTACAACAGATTAGGTAGTCATTTTTGCCTTTTTTCTTTTAATTTATTATAATAAAAGTACCCATGTGGGGTATTTTTTGATTATCTATATATGCCAGGTAGTAGAACTGCGATATGATTAACCCCAAGTTATCAATAATCATGGTTCTATGTCTTGGCAACCAATTAAAAGGTCATTTAATACAAAGTTTAATGAGGCAGGTTAATCCATAACTTGCTATCGCAGTTTCACTACCTGGTATGATAAGAAACGAAAAAAATACAAAAAAAGAGCCTAATAGTTACACTGCTAAAGATATCTATGTATTAGAGGGGTTGGAGCCGGTGAGAAAAAGACCGGCAATGTATATCGGTTCTACTGGCGTTGACGGGTTACACCATTTAATCTGGGAGGTTTGCGATAACTGTTTAGACGAGTTTATGAGTGGTTACGGCAATGAGATGAGCGTTAGATTATTACCGGATAATCGTGTAGAGGTGACTGACAATGGTCGGGGTATCCCTGTAGATATTCATTCTCAAACTAAAAAATCAGCCTTAGAAACTGTAATGTGCACTCTTCATGCTGGTGGAAAATTCGGAGGCGAGTCCTATAAAGTGGCTGGTGGTTTGCATGGTGTAGGGGTTTCCGTAGTCAATGCCCTTTCAGAATCTCTTCAAATCGAGGTTTGTCGGGACGGTTTCTTATATTTTCAAGAATATGTTCGTGGTAAGCCTAAAGCAAAGGTTAAAAAAATCGGCCGTTGCCAAACATCAGGAACAAAAGTTACCTATAGTCCTGACCCCTTAATTTTTAAAGAGATTAACTTTGATCTACGACGGATTTTAGATCATCTCCGGCAACAGGCTTATCTTACTAAAGGAGTTCGCATTAATGTAGTTGATGAGCGCCAACTTCCCCATCGATATTACGGATTTTGTTTTGAAGGGGGATTGGCTTCTTTTGCGAAATACCTCAGTCAAGGGGAGGAAATAATCCAGGACAATATTTTTTATATCCACAAAACTAATGAAGGTATCGAGGTAGAGGCGGTTTTTCTTTACACCAAAGATAATGATCCAAAAGAATTAAGCTTTGCTAATAATATTTATACCAGTGATGGCGGAATGCATCTGACTGGGTTTCGTTCAGCCTTAACTCGTTCTTTAAATGATTATGCGAGAAAAGAAGGTTGTCTTAAAGAATCGGAAGAAAATTTAAGCGGTGATGATGTTAGAGCAGGGCTGACAGCAATAGTTTCAGTTAAATTAAGAGAGCCTCAATTCGAAGGTCAAACTAAGGCTCGTTTAGGCAATCCCGAAGCTCGGGTAGCAGTAGAGGCAGTCGTGGGAGAGTTCTTAAAAGAATTTCTTGAACGCTATCCTCAAGAGGGAAAGCGGATTTTAGAGAAATGTATTTTGAACTATAAGGCCCGGAAGGCAGCCCGGGCAGCACGAGAAACGGTCCTTAGGAAAGGCGCTTTAGAAGGCTTGACTTTACCGGGCAAGTTAGCTGATTGCACTAGCCGCAAGCCAGCCGAATCAGAACTTTTTATAGTGGAAGGCGATAGTGCTGGAGGCTCGGCAAAACAAGGTCGTGATCGTCACTATCAGGCGATTCTTCCTCTTAGGGGAAAGATTCTTAATGTTGAGAAGGCGCGCTTAGATAAAATGCTAATAAATAATGAGATCAGATCCCTAGTAGTGGCTTTAGGCACCGCTATTGCTGATGAGTTTGACGTTGGGAAAATTCGCTATCACAAAATTATTATCATGACTGATGCCGATGTTGATGGCGCTCATATCCGGACCCTTCTTCTGACACTTTTCTATCGTTATTTTAACTCAATTATTGAAAATAGTTATCTTTATATCGCCCAACCACCACTCTATCGTATTCAAAAAGGCAAAGAAGTGCATTATGCTTACAGTGATAATGAGAAGGGAAAGATTATCAAAGAACTTCACGCTAAGTAACAAGAGGCACGAATGATTGCAAAACGAGAGATAAAGAGCGAGGACCCAGAGGAGGTAGTAAAAGGAATTGGCATCCAGCGCTACAAAGGCCTTGGCGAAATGAATCCTGAGCAATTATGGGAAACAACAATGAACCCTCAAAATCGTATTTTAAAGTTGGTGGCTATTGAAAATGCCGCAGAAGCTGATCGAATTTTCGACATTCTAATGGGCGAAGAAGTAGCACCCCGAAAGCGATTTATTCAAATGTACGCTACCGCGGTAAAGAATCTTGACGTCTAATATGTTTCAACGTCTAAAACTATACCTTCAAGAAGTAAGGCGAGAATTTAAAAGGGTCAATTGGCCTACTCGGGCTGAGGCTATTAGATATACCTTAGTAGTAATTGGCCTATCATTAGCCTTGGCAATATTTTTAGGCGCTTTCGATTTTATATTTACTTATTTTTTGGAAAAGTTTTTATTATAATCATTTAAATCATGTAAATTATGGTTGATCAAAATAATCCTCAAAAAGAAAGAAAATGGTATGCTGTTCATACTTTTTCAGGATACGAAGATATAGTGGCTCAGTCTTTACGCCAGCGGGTAGAGTCCTTAGATATGGGCGATAAAATTTTTAATGTCATTGTTCCTAAAGAGAAAAAAATTAAAATTAAGAACGGGCGGCGCCAAGTAGTGGAAGAAAAGACCTACCCGAGTTATGTTTTAGTAGAGATGATTTTGTCTAACGATTCCTGGTACGTGGTCAGAAATACTCCCCGAGTTACTGGTTTTGTGGGTCCAGATCCGACAACCCCCGCTCCGCTTTCAGAAGCTGAGATTAAATCGCTAATAGAAAGAATGAAGATAGAAGAACCGGTTTACAAAATCGATCTTAAAATCGGCGACATTGTTAAAATTACCGATGGTCCTTTCAAAGATTACGATGGTAAAGTAAGCGAGGTAGATGAAGAACGTGGTAAGGTGAAAGTGTTAGTAAATATGTTCGGCCGCGACACAGCGGTGGAGTTGGACTCGTTGCAGGTCAAGAAGACATAGTAGACATGCGAATAATTAGCGCAAATATACACGAATAGCATGCTAATTCAGTATGGGCGATTTGATTTACAAAGAGGAGTGTTATAAAATCTACGGAATTTGTTACGATATTCAAAATAAAGTTGGTTCAGTATTTAACGAAAGACAATATCAAGATATTCTGGAGGCAAAATTAAAATCAGAAAATATTTCATACGAAAGAGAAAAAGATTTATATTTTAATTTAGACGAAGAAACAAAAATCGGTGGCAATAAAATAGATTTTGTTGTTTTTAATAAGATAGCTGTTGATTTAAAAACAAAAAAGTTTATCACAAAAGAAGATTTTAGACAGATGATGCGCTATTTGAAAGCAGGTAAATATAAATTATGTTTAATCGTAAATTTTAGAGGTCGTAAAGTAGAGATAAAGCGGGTCGTGAATTCAGGTATTCGTATATCATAGATTCCATGCGAATATTCGCATATTATTAGCATATATTCGCAATAGTTATTAGCATGAAAACCATAAAGACTATTCTAAAGCTCCAGATTTCTGCTGGCCAAGCCACTCCGGCTCCGCCTATCGGACCGGCTCTAGGTCAACACGGCATCAACATTCAAGATTTCTGCAAGAAATTCAATGATGCCACCAAGGATATGGGAGGCGATATTATTCCGGCTGAAATTACAATTTACGAGGACAGGAGTTTTGACTTTAAACTGAAAACTCCACCGGCCTCAGCTCTTCTAAAAAAAGCTGCCGGTATTGACAAGGGATCAGGAGAACCCCACAAAATAAAAGTAGGAAAAGTGACTAAGGCCCAAATTCGGGAGATCGCCGAAAGGAAGATGATTGATTTAAGCGCGCAGGACATTGACGCGGCAATGAAAATCGTAGAAGGCACTGCCCGAAGTATGGGAATAGAAATAGAAGAGCGAGCTTGACAAAACAATTTTTATATACTATAATTTAGATAGTTCTTAAACAATTAACATTTAACCTTTTAATAGGAGGAACTGCTGATGTTAAAAGATCAGACTGTCCTTACTCCAGGACAAATGAAGGACTTGGCTTCTGCTGTAATTGAAGCCATCCCTACAGATTTGAGTCAAAAGGAGGCTCAGAAGTGGATTGGTAGGAAGGGAGAACTGGCGGAAGAAATCAGAAAAATTTTTAAAACTGAGTCTGATTTCTTATTCCAACTAAAAACCAAGACCGAAGGTTTACTTTCTAAGAGATTCGGCAAGGAGATTGAGGTAGATGATTTTCCTTCTGAATTTACCGAGGAGAACCTCAGAAAATGGGAGAAGCTTGGCTTTAAACCTATTTTCCTTCCTAACGAAGAAATCTCCGAAGATCGGAAACTCAAAAACTGGGTAAAGCCAGGAACATGGTTTTACCAGAAAATCAAAGAAGGAAAAATCCCTTCAGATAGCACCACCCTTAAAAGAGGATGGTATCTGGCGGATTTCAGTGTCGGCGTAAACTATACCGATGGCACTCAGGTTTTTCCCAATGATCCTTTAACTTCAATCATTTCTAGGTTAAGGACAGAAGGGAAAGTTGGAAAGCATGAAAAAACTCCAATCGGCTCTCGGTTTAGCATCACTCCTGC
>CAYISL010000005.1:0-12449 GCA_964366075.1 uncultured Candidatus Saccharibacteria bacterium | reverse complement strand
ACAGAGCGTGTGGAACAAAAATTAGAAGAACAGAAAAAGATGGAAGAGAAACAGCCAAAGGAAGAAAAACCCGCTGAACAAAAACCAGAAGAAAAGCCAGGAGCTCCGGAAAGTAAAATTCCGACAGAAGAATTAAAACAAGGACCAAGTATTGTTGAAGGTGGAAACATAGAAAGTCCCAAAGCGTAGTTGTATTTACTTTGTAATTTCATAATTGAATTTGCCGCCCCATCCTACGCTAAAGCTAAAGAGGGCAGGCAAAAAAAGTTCTAACGTCATCCACGAGGAACACCAGTAAGGAAAAGTCAAATTTTATAGAGCACAAAAAGTAACTCAAAATAGTAAATTGACAAGTTTTGCAGGCCTATGTTAATATCTTACCCAGCAGTTTAATTAAACAAAAAAACCCTGGTCACGAGGATTCGTGGCAGTAAATATCTGATAGACCTATAAAGGTCAAAGGAGGTTTTATGGAAATAGAAAACCTAACCATTCAGCAAAAGGAGACACTTTGTAAGCTAGCTAAAAAGCTCCTGGCGGATACAGCAGTAGAAGGCTTTGAGGCCTTGGCAAATGAAACGGGAGTAACTGTTGATGAACTCACAGAGCTCAAGAGTCTCTTAGAGAGCCCCATCGCCGACGAAAAGAAAGAAAAAGAAGAAACAGCAGGTTGAAGCTAAATATTTGGACGAATTACGTCCCCCTTCTACCCAGAAAGCCTCACTGCAAAACAGTGGGGCTTATTATTTTCTCCGGCGGGCGTGAAAAGCTTGATGGACTTCTCGGAGTTCCTTATTTGTTATATGAGTATAAATTTGAGTAGTGGAAATATTAGCATGACCTAAAAGTTCTTGAACTGAACGGAGGTCAGCCCCGTTAATTAGAAGGTCAGTTGCAAATTGATGCCTCAATTGGTGAGGAGTTATCCGATCAGCAATGCCAGCCTTACGGGCATAATAATTTACTAATCTTTGTACTGCCCGAGGGATAATCCGACCAATCACTTTCGGATTTTTAGCTTTGGTTAAACTGATAAAAAGCGCTTCTTCGGTATCGGTCCGTTTATCTAAATAATTTTTAATAGCTTTTTTGGCTCGCTCTGAGAGAAAAACTACGCGCAATTTATCGCCCTTGCCGCGAACAGTAATCTCGCCTCTATCTAAATCAAAATAGCGATTCAAAGCACATAACTCAGAAACCCTTAAGCCAGTAGAAAATAAAGTTTCTAAAATAGCCCTATCCCGAAAAGCTCTCAATTCTTGGCCTCGCGGCCCCTCTAGCAATCTTTCTAAATCTTTGTATTCAATAATCCCGATTTGCCGGCTAGGCACTTTGGGCAGTTCAATTTTATCCGGCGACAAAACCTCGAAATCGCGTTTAATCAAATATTTAAGAAAATTCCGCAAGGCAATAATATAGTAAGATTGGGTGGTTTTTTTAAAATTCCTGCCTTCTGGAGTTTTGGCTCGGGCTAAAGAGAGACGGAAGTTGCGAACCTGTTCAGCAGTTATATCCTGTTCGGTTTTGATTTTGGCAAAATTAATAAAAACCCTTAAATAACGTCCATAGTTATCCCGCGTCTTAGGGGAACGGTTTTTCTCAATTTCCAAATAATCAAGATAATCCTTAAGAAGATTATTAATATTGGCCATCCCAGGTAGTGAAACTGCGATTGCAAGTTATAGACTAACCTGCTTTAGCAGATTTTGATTAAATGACCTTTTGATTGATTGCCAGGACATAGAACCACGATAGTAGATAACTTGAGACTTGAGGTTAATTATATCGCAGTTCTACTACCTGGCATCTTAATTATTTTAACACAACTGTCGTAAAACGAAAGACGGTTGCTTTTTAGCCACCAAAGGTGTATTATTAGATTGTGTTTTAATTTTTATTTATGCTTACGCCACGACAAAAACTAAATGTCATTAAAGAATTTCAAATAAAGAAAGGGGACACGGGTTCAGCCGAAGTTCAAGTTGCTCTATTAAGCCGAGAAATAGAAGAATTGACTCGCCATCTTAAAAAACACCCCAAAGATCAACATTCTCGGCGAGGCCTTTTAAAAATGGTTTCTAAGCGCCGGCGCTTGCTTAACTGGCTATCCCGCAATGACAAAAAAGCTTATAACAGCATTATTAAAAAATTAGATTTAAAGAAGTAAATCAACATCGGTATGATTCCAAAATATAAAGATCAACGGGTAGGCATTTTTATAGATGTCCAAAACCTCTATCACTCAGCCAAACATCTTTACCAGGCAAGAGTTAATTACAAAGAACTTATTGAGAAAATAAGAGCTGGCCGGAGACTCATCCGAGCTGTTGCTTATGTTGTTAAATCTGACCTCACTTCCACTATCGAAAGTGATTCTCGTCTTTCAGGACGAGGAGAAGCTTCATTTTTTGAAGCCTTAGAAAAAGCTGGGGTAGAACTTCGGATTAAAGACCTCCAGGTTTTCCCCGGCGGACTCAAAAAAGCTGACTGGGATGTAGGGTTGGCAGTTGACGCTATCCGGATGGCTAGCTTTTTAGAGACAGTAATTTTAGTCACTGGTGACGGAGACTTTCTGCCGCTCGTTGAGTATTTAAAATGGGGGCTTGGTCGCCAAGTAGAGATAGCTGCTTTTGACCGCACGGCTTCAACAAAGATGAAAGAAGCAGCTGACGATTTTTTTGATATCGGAGCGAACTCTAAGTTGTTGATCCCCATAATGAAAAAATAATATGGATTTGGAGAAGAAAGAGTTTGAAATAAATTATCAAGGCCGGCCGTTAAAATTAGAAATATCTCGTTTAGCTGAACAGGCCAATGCCGCTGTTCTTGGTCGCTATGGCGATACGGTAGTCTTAGTTACTACAGTGATGACTAATAGCGATCGTCCAGACGTTGATTATTTTCCTTTAGTGGTTGACTACGAAGAGAAATTTTACGCTGCCGGTAAGATCATCGGCAGTCGTTTTATTCGCCGAGAAGGTCGACCTTCAGAAGAAGCTACTCTCTCAGCTCGATTAATTGACCGGGCTATTCGGCCGCTTTTTGATCAAAAAATTCGTCGCGGCGTTCAGGTGGTAGTAACTATTCTTTCAATAGACGAAGAAAACGACCCAGATTTTATTGCTTTAATTTCTGCCTCAACAGCTCTATCAATCTCTAATATTCCTTGGGCCGGGCCAATCGCTGGTTTAAATATTGCCAAAATAAATGGAGATTTTGTTATCAACCCTCCTAATGGTCAAAAAGAAAAAACTGAATTCTCTTTATTTGCTGCTGGTCAGGAAGGGGAAATTAATATGATCGAAGCAGCCGCTAATGAAAGTAAAGAAGAAGATTTGGTTAAAGCGTTAGAAATTGCCCAAAAGGAGATTAAAGTGTTGATCGATTTTCAAAAAGAAATTGTTAAAGCAGTAGGCACTCCCAAAGCCCAAATTTTAATACCCGAACCTAATTCAAAATTACTCAAGGCCATTGACGAATTTCTCAAAGATAAATTAGAAAAAGCGGTTTACCCCCACCACCAAAATTTTGGTGTGGGGGTTTACGAAAAAGATAAAATTGCAAGAGTAAGCGCTGTGGAAAATCTTAGAGAGGAACTTAAAACAAATTTAGCCAAACAGGGATTTGACGAGGAAAACATCGAAAAAGCTGATGGAATTTACGAGGAAAAAATTAATGTTTTAATTCATAAAAATATTTTGGAGAAGGAGAAGAGGCCTGACGGTCGCGGTCTTGATGAAATCCGAGAACTTCATGCCGAAGTTGGGCTTTTTAAACGCACTCATGGTTCAGGCCTTTTTATAAGAGGAACCACGCAGGCCCTCTCAGTTACTACCCTTGCTGCTCCCGGAGCCGAACAATTAATAGAAACAATGGAAACTTCAACCAAGAGAGGATTTATGCATCATTACAATTTTCCTCCTTACTGCGTGGGAGAAATTGGCACCTTTCGCGGTCCTGGGAGAAGAGAAATCGGACATGGAGCCTTAGCCGGAAAATCCTTAAGACCCTTAATCCCTTCCCAAGATGAATTCCCTTATACTATTCGCGTAGTCTCCGAAATTCTTTCCTCTAATGGCTCTTCCTCAATGGCCAGCGTCTGCGCTGCTTCCCTTTCTTTAATGGATGCTGGCGTGCCTATAAAACGACCAGCAGCAGGAATCGCTATGGGGTTAATAATGAAACAACAACCAGCAACCGGTAACCAGCAACCGGTTTATAAAATTCTTACCGATATCCAAGGACCAGAAGATCGTCATGGTGATATGGACCTTAAGGTAGCTGGGACAGAAAAAGGAATCACCGCTATTCAGATGGATGTTAAAATTGAAGGCCTTGCTCCCTCTGTCTTAAAGGAAGTTCTCGAACAAGCCAAAAAAGCCCGCCTTCTTATCTTAGATAAAATGAAAGAAGTTCTGCCAGCGCCCAGAAGCCAAATCTCTCCTTATGCTCCCAAAGTTTTAGTTACCAACATTGATCCAGTAAAAATTCGAGAAGTTATTGGGCCAGGCGGACGAGTAATTAACGAAATTATTAATCAAACTGGTGCTGCTATTGAAATCGAGCAAACAGGTAAAATATTTATCTCCGCCGACACTAATGAAAAAGCTAAAGCTGCTTTAGCAATAATTGAAAACATCACTAAAGAATTCCAGGTGGGTGAATTAGTTGAAGGAAGGGTTTCAAAAATTCTGGATTTTGGGGCAATTGTTGATTTAGCCCCAGGCCGAGATGGGATGATTCATATTTCCGAACTAGCTAATCGGCGGATTGAAAAAATCGAGGAGGTAGTCAAAATTGGGGATAAAATTAAGGCTAAAATTATCCGCATCGATCCTGATGGCCACATCGGTCTTTCTCTAAAGAATCAAAATAGGGATAAATAATAGGTAATATGGAGGAAATTTCCAAAAACCCAAATATTCCTTCACCACCTCCGCCAGAAGTTGGATTAAGAACAATGGAAAGCGACCTCAAGGCAGTTAAAGAGAGCGGCGGTAGCATCTCCGGCAGTCAATTAAGAGTATCGGTTCCTACTGCCATACCCAAACCTGAGCCCGAGCCTTTTAGTGCCCCTGAATACACGGCTTTAGAAAAATCTATTTCCCAACCAGCCGCTCCTTTAGTAATCCCTTCAAAGGTTAAGTCCAATTTTTTTAAGTCATTTTTAATAATAGTTGGTATATTGATCTTTATTGGCGGCTTAGGGCTTTTAGGATATTTTGTCGTTTATCCTTTGGTTTTTCCGCCAAAAGAAACAGCTGCTCCGTATGTTCCGCCTTCTCCTCCAATCCCTCCAATAACAACATCGACACCAACCTCTACGCCAGAGGCACCGGCGATAACCACCCACCATAGCTTATTCAAAACAATGCCTCTGGGAGGCTTAAAAGAAATAACCATCACTGACTTTTCTAAAGAAGCTATTATTGCTGGTCTCTCCTCAGTTTTTAAACCTAATGAATCTTTGGGTAGTTTAAGAGAAGTGGTTCTGTTTTATAAAAATGGAATAGTTAGCGCTAACCAATTTATTAAAATTATTTTTCCAGAGCTTCAATCTTCTAATTCTCTGAACCCAATTTTCGAAAGCGATTTTAGTATCTTTGTATTTCAAGACAAAAAAGGAGATTGGCCGGGATTTGTGGCCAAAATAAAAGATCCTAAAAATGAATCTTCCCTCCGAGAAAATTTGACAAAACTTGAAAGCTCTAATAATATCAAAAATCTTTACCTTGCCGACCCTGGTGTTATGCAAGGATTCAAAGATGGGAAAGTTGATAACATTAGTGTGAGATACGCAACCTTTGCTAAATCCGGAGCCGCTTTCAATTACGCCTTAAAAAATAATTTTTTAATTGTTGCCACTTCATATTCTGCCATGCAAGCAGTAATTGACATCTTGCCATAATTTTAATAATTTATTTTAGGGATCAAATTATGAAAAAACTCGAAAAAATTACTGAATTTAAAACAAAATTACTCAGAGAGAAGGAAGAAGTTTTGGCTATCCTAAGAAATATTACTATCAAAACCACCCTGCCTGGAGCACAAACTAAGACTTTTGAAGTAAAGGATCCAAATTTTGGAGAAGAATTAGGGGACTTCCATGAAGAAGCTGATGAAGCCGAAGAGCTTGGCTCTCGATTAGCGCTGGAGAAAGTTCTTGTAAACCGGCTCCAGGACATTGAAGAAGCCCTAAAGCGAATTGACTCTAATAAATTTGGTTTTTGTCAAAAATGCGGCAAAGAGATCGAGGAAAAATTACTCGAGATTGATCCGGAATCAAAGTATTGTAAAACTTGTAAGGGAGGAAAACCCTCCCCATGAAATTAAACCCTGCTAAAGTTTTTTCGGCCGCTATTATCGGCATCAAAGCCCAACCCATAGAAGTAGAAGCTGATGTTAGTGTCGGGCTTCATTCTTTTAATATTGTCGGATTGGCGGATAAAGCGGTTGCCGAATCCAAAGATAGAGTTAATTCTGCTCTTAAAAACAGCGGCTTTAAGCCACCGACCCGACATAATCATCGGATCACTATCAACTTAGCACCAGCTGATCTCCATAAAGCTGGCTCTAATTATGATTTAGCTATTGCTTTAAGCTATCTTTTAGCAAGCGAACAAATTAAATATTTCGATCCTAAGAATAAAATATTTTTAGGAGAACTTTCTTTAAGGGGCGACTTACGACCAACCCCGGGCACTCTTTTGGTAACGAAAATGGCCAAGGGATTAGGTTTTAAAGAAATTTTTGCCCCAAAAGCCAATGCCAAGGAAGCAGCTTTAGTAGAAGGAATTAAGATATTCCCAGTAGAAAATATTAAAGAACTCGTTAATCATTTAGAAGAACGCTCTTTAATTAATCAGCAGCCTCTCAGTATTTTTGAAGAAGAAGTTTCTGAAAAAATATTTGATATCTCTGAAATAAAAGGCCAGGAAAATGCCAAACGGGCTTTAGAAATTGCTGCCAGTGGCGGCCATAATCTTTTAATGGTCGGTCCACCCGGAGCAGGGAAAACAATGCTCGCCCGGGCCCTGCCTTCGATTATGCCGCCTCTTAATCTTAAAGAAGCAATTGAAATCACTAGTATTTATAGTGCCGCTGGTTTAACCGATGAAAATAATTGGCTAATTAGAACTAGACCTTTTCGGTCGCCTCATCAAAGCGCTTCGCCAGCTTCAATTATTGGCGGCGGAACCAATCCTCGACCCGGAGAAATAAGTTTAGCTCATCGAGGCGTTTTGTTTCTGGATGAATTACCAGAGTTTCGGAAAGATGTTTTAGAAGCCCTTCGTCAACCTCTTGAAGATGGCACAGTTGTTGTCTCTCGAGCGAAAACAAGTTTAACTTTTCCGGCTCGCTTTAGTTTAGTAGCCTCTATGAACCCCTGTCCTTGTGGCTATTTTCAGGACCCAGAAGTAGAATGCCGCTGTTTAGCCCATGAAATTTTAAGATATCAGAAAAAAATTTCGGGGCCGCTTTTAGACCGAATTGATATCCAAATTAATGTGCCTCGAATAAAAATCGAGGAACTGCTGAAAAAGCAAAACCCTGCTACCAGCCAGCCGATAAGAGAACGAGTGACTAGAGCAAAACAAATCCAATCCGAACGCTTCAAGAATTTAAAGATCTATACTAATGGAGAGATGAGTTCCTCCCAATGCGATGAATTAATAAAAATGGAGCTGAAAGCCGAAGATTTACTTAAAAATATGCTTAATAAATCCTTCATCTCCGCTCGCGGTTATTACCGAATCTTAAAATTAGCCCAAACCATTGCTGATTTAGAAGAAAGTGAAATAGTAAAATCTAATCACATCGCCGAAGCTGTCCAATACCGCGTCCGAGAAAGAGAATAAAAAAGAATCGCCTTGTGGCTCTTCGCTCTATATAATTTGCTATATCTAGTACTGTAATACCACTTTAATACCATTCCAATATAGCACCTTCATAACGATCGTTAGGGAAATGCTATACGATACTTTTATGATAATTTTGATCGTCTCATATCATTGTGATTCTATTATCAAAGGATTCTATTACCAAAAGCGTTCTAATAAATTTAGCATTCCATTTACGATCGTAAACTAAATGCTAAATTAAGTATAATATACACAACAAGTACAATATGAAGAAGAGAAAGTTTATAAAAGAAATAATTAGCGATCTGCCTTTTAAACTCGGGATAGCTAGTTTAGCTATTATCATCGGAGTAGCTGAAAATGTAATCATCACTTCCGCTAGCATCCTCAAAGGGCCGACGAAATTAAGAAAGAAACTAAACAGACTGGCGGAGATAAAATCTTTCAGCGAATATTATGAAGAACTAAGTAATTTAAGAGAAAATAGTTTCCGGACAGCTCTTTGGCGTCTTCAAGAGAAAGGTTTAGTTGAAAAGAAAAAAGGAGCTCTCCATTTAACTTCTTTGGGGTTAAGATACTTCAATAAAATTAAGGCATTTGATGATAGACGAAAGAAGTGGGATGGAAAATGGCGAATAGTGATGTTTGATATTCCCGAAAGAATTAAGAAGGAGCGCCATTGGTTGAGAAACGAACTTTATACCTTAGAATATAAACCACTGCAGAAGAGCGTCTTTATTGGTAAGTTTCCGCTCAAAGAGGACTTATTTAAGGAAATTACCAGGCGCCGTCTTAATAACTATATTAATCTCATAACTGTGGGCGAGATAGATGATGAGGAGATTTTAAGTTCGTTTGAATAGACTCATTTAGCATTTCTTTAACGATCGTAAGAATAATGCTAAATGAATAACTAAGAGAATAATTAAATGAATAAAAACTAATAACTAAATTTATAATATGTCTAAATACTTGGGGCAACATTTTTTAGTTAATAAGGAAAAGCTTAAAAAAATAACAGAAGCGCTTGAACTAAGAGACGGCGATTTGGTAATAGAAATTGGAGCGGGGCATGGAGAACTAACGCGGCTGATAGCCAAAAAATTCGAAATTCGAAATTCGAAATTCGAAATTGTTGCCATCGAAAAAGATCCTCGGCTTACTAAATATCTTCAAAAAAGATTTTCTGAAGACAAAAATATAAAATTCATTGAAGGTGACGCCTTAAAGATTATTCCGAATTTAATTAAAACCCAAAACCTAAAACCTATAACCTATAAAATCGTTGGCAACATTCCTTATTATATTACCGGCCGCTTATTGAGAATTTTAGGCGAAATAAAAAATAAACCCAAACTAATTGTCTTAACAGTTCAAAAAGAAGTAGCGAAAAGAATTTGTGCCAAGCCGCCCCGAATGAACCTTTTAGCGGCCAGCGTTCAATTTTGGGCAAAGCCGGAAATTATCGGCTATATTTCTAAAAAAGATTTTAGACCGATACCAAAAGTAGACTCAGCTATTATAAAAATACTCTCTATAGCATTTAAGCAACGATCGTTAGGGAAATGCTACAGAGAGGGGGGTTACTATAAGTTTATAAAGATTCTTTTCAAGCAGCCGAGGAAGACGATTATCAATAATTTAATTGAGGGATTAAAAATCCCCAAGGAAGAAATTATTGAAAAACTAAAACTGCTAAAAATTAATCCCAGCGACAGGCCTCAAAATCTTTCAATTTCTCAGTTAACTGACATAATTCACGTCTTGCGATGATGTACATTTTTACTTTTATCCACACCACGGTTTGACTCTGTTTGACTTTATAGATCTACATTGTTTTGCTTTCTGTATATTTATATAATAGATATTAATGAGCCCCGTCAAAACTACGGTAATGGTTTTAGTTATCGGTGCTATTTTATTTAGTATTTACTTGATTATTGTTGGAAATCTTTTTTCGGTCGGAATTCGAACGCCAATTAACGAAAATAAAAACTCCTCAGAAAAATCAGCGACTAAACATACTCCTCTGGTAATTAAATATCCTTTTCATAAATCTCTAATTCAATGGCTTAAAAATGAACTAGCTAGTCCATTTAGCCCGTCTATACAAAAGGAAGAAATTACTCAACCGAAAATTTCTCAGGATATAAATTCGAAACTTCAAGATTTATTCAGTTATATTGATCTTCCAGAGCAAAGTAATGACATAAAAGAGGAAAAAAATAATTCCTTAAATAGTAGTCTAATTACCCAAAAACCCGATTCCAAAAGTGTTGGGGATTACTATAAAAGCTTCATAGATATAGCCTTAAAAGTTAATTTCAGCAACGAAGAATTGGCTTTGTTAAAAAAAGACAACGATGGCAAAAGAGCTCTTTTATTAGAGGAATTAATAGAAAACGCGGCTGGAGGCGCTGATTTAAATGAATTAAGATCTTCTTTTTCTGCTTGGCACCAGCTTGATGAAAGAATTTTAGCTGAATTAAAAAAATATCCTGTAAATAATGAAATATCCTCTATTCATAAATCTCTAACAGATTGGTTTTCTTATCATTCAAGTATCGCCAAGTTATTAAACGAAGAAAATCTTTCTGTTAGCCAAATCAATCAACTCCAGAAAGAATTTCGAGATAAAGCAAAAACTCATACAATCTGGTTTGGAGAAAGTTTAACCAAATTAAAAAAATCTCCGGATTTTGCTTTTATCCCTAAAGCTCAAGCTATTACCTGCGGCGCAGTTGTTCCGCCACCTTTTTATCATTTCGGAGGACGGGTGCTTTTTATGTTCCCTTGCAATTGGGGTATTGTGGAAACTATCTCTCTTCCGTGCGGCGGATTACTTCTCTTTACTTATCCTGTTTTAGTGGCTAATCCCTATCTTTGGAAGAAACCCACTATCGGCTCTGCTGTTTTAGGAAGATCTACAATATTCCCCGGCATTTGCCCACTGGGGGTTTGCCCAGCCTGCGTACTCTATCCCTATGAGGCGGTTGTCCTATATTTTGGCACTTCTGGATTACCTTAAAAATAAATTTGTGTTATTATTAAAATAAAATGCCTGCCTTTAATTTAAAAAAGATCATTTCAATCTTAATTTTGAGCGCAAGTATTATTGGCGTTTATTTGATTACTAAAAACTCCGGGGTGGTAGGCATTGCCCCTATTAAAAAAGTTACATCTGTTAAAGAAATAAACGAGCAATTGATTAATAATAAACCGTTAGTTGAAGATATAATTCAAAAAAAAGAAGTGTCTGGTCTATTAAATTATCCTTATAGTCAGGATAGCCAGGGCAATCTCTCTGAAAATCTCACTCAAGGAATTTTTGAACAAATCAAACAAACTCAATCCGCTGATATTCTGAATAATAAAAAAGGCGGCGCGCCCTCGGTGGACGATATTTTTAAAAACGCTCAAATAAACTTCAATCTTGTCTCGGATATTGACGACGCGGAACTAAAGATTTCTCAAAATAATTCCCGAGAAGAAAAAATTAAATATTTAGAAGCGGTTAAGGGAATAAATAAAAGAAATTTTGGTGATTTTAATAAAAGCTACTTAGAAGTGTTGATTGATGTATTTCAGAAGCTTGAATTTTCTTCGGCTACTCGTTTAGCGACCATCTATAAAAATTTAGCCAGTGACTATTTGAATTTAACCGTGCCGAGCAGTTGGATTGGTTTTCATAAGAAAGCGATAATTTTTTATAAAAATTCCGAGATTGTTTATCAAGCCTTAGCTAATTACCCCAAAGATCCTATAAAAGCTTATTTAGCCTTAGAAATGGTTGAAGGATTAGTTTCCGACGCTGAACAAACTCAAGAAGCTTTTAGCAAAGAAACTCAGCAACTGCTGAAAATCTAAAAATGAACTCTTTATTTTTTAAAAAGGTAGTTTTAGCAATAATCATCTTTTTGTTTATTTTAAGCTCTGTAGGGATAGGGAATATCTTTGTTTTGAAAGCCTCTGCCCAAGCCCCTTCTTTTGGAGAAGTTACGGGGAAAGCCTTAGCGGCGGGTGCGGCTTGTTTTTTGGGGAACAAAGTAGAAATGTTTATTACCGGCCTTATTAGTAGAGTCGAGGCTATAGTCGAGGGGGCAGTAACTAAGTTCACTGATGTTTCTGCGGTGCCGGTCATTGATACCACTGGCATAAAAACAGCAAAAAGTTTAGAAACCGCCGAGTCTTACTCTTTAGCCAAAAAATGTTTCCGGGATGTCATAGCTAAAATTCTTTTGGATTGGCTTGTTGATCAAACCGTTAATTGGATAGCTGGCGGCGAAAAACCAAAATTTGTTACTGATTGGAATAAATTTTTAGAAGACGCTTATCAAGCCGGAGTAGGCACAGCTGCTCAAGAATTGGGTTTGGCTTTTCTCTGCGAACCATTTAAGGTCCAAGTTCGAATGACGGTAAACCAATTAGCAGTGCCGACATTTTCTCAACGGGTTACCTGTACTCTGGACGATATTCTTGCCAATGTAGAGGCGGCTTATGAAGATTTTATGAACGATTTTCGAAAAGGAAGTTGGATTGCTTATAACGAAATGTGGAAGCCGCAGAATAATTATTACGGCACCCTGC
>CAYISL010000004.1:7808-12541 GCA_964366075.1 uncultured Candidatus Saccharibacteria bacterium | reverse complement strand
GCCCCCATAACTCAATTGGTAGAGTAACTGCCTTTTAAGCAGTAAGTTGAAGGTTCGAGCCCTTCTGGGGGTACTAATTTTTTAATAATTTAATGATTAATCAACAATTGGAAAGATTAATAAAAACTGCCAAAAGCTTAATCGGTCGTCCTTATAAATATGGAGCAAAGCCTAGCGAAGCGCCCCGTTTTTTTGACTGTTCGGGCTTTATCCAATATCTCTACAAACAAATTGGATATGATTTACCTCGCAGTACCATTGAGCAAGCGGGAAAGGGACAGGTAGTTAAAAATATTAAAAATCTTCAACTTGGAGATCTTATTTTTACTCATGGCGAACGAGGTCATTATAATAAAAAATTTCCAATGGGGATCGGTCATGTGGTGATGTATCTTGGCAATAATAAAGTAATTCATGCTAGCTCTAAAAGAATCAAAAGTAATCCTAAAATTATAGAAAAAGGGAGAGTAAAAATTGAATCACTTAAAAAAATTCTTAAAAAGAAAGATATAGTTGTAATTAAGAGATTTTTGAAATAAACTAAAGGAAGTTTTATGCAGCCGTAGCTCAATTGGTTAGAGCATCCGCCTGTCACGCGGAAGGTTACCGGTTCGAGCCCGGCCGGCTGCGCCCTTCGACAAGCTCAGGGCAAATCCCGTCGCGAGCGCTTTTAGTCCAGCAACCCAAACTCCTTTAGGGCTTTTTCGTAAACTTCTATGGCGTAAAGCGCTTCGGTTTGTTTTAAAGAAAAATCTGGTTCATGAACAATGCGATTTCTAATTTTATGAACTTGCCAAACATCTTCAAGATTGGAAATTTGGGCGGGAGTCAGCTGTTTTAAGCGGTCAGCCATTGTCTCACCCTGATAGCCGCTTAATTTTAAGACTCCATCAAGTAGCTTATCCGCCTCAATAATTGCTAATTTGTATTGAGCCTCATCCTCTTTTTTAAGTCGGCGAGCTATCTGTTTCCAACCCTTAATAATCCGCCGCTTTGAAAATTTAACAGTGCCCAAAATATCAATATATTTCTCCACCATTAAACCAATAATCTGCGATTTAGCTAAGATATAAATAATTCCCGCGACTAATAGACCGGAAATAGCTACGGAGATAGCCTCAAAGAGAGATAGGTTCTCTCGAAGAAAATGAAAGATAAAATCTCGGATAGTGAGTGCGTAATTAGCGATAGATTGCTTCATAAAGTTTCCCTACTTTTAAAACCTCTGAGTCTCGGAAAGGCCGACCGATAATTTGAAAACCAATCGGCAGCTTATCCTTGGGGAGATGGCGAGCAGGAATAGAAATAGCCGGCAATCCGGCCAGACTAGCCGCACTAGTAAATATATCCGCCAGATACATTGCCAGAGGGTCTTTTATTTTCTCGCCAATTTCAAAGGCCGGAGTCGGAGCAACAGGGGTTAGAATTAGATCGACTCCGCCAGCTGGCGGATTAAAAGCTTTATCGAAATCAGTCTTTATTAAAGATCTAACTTTTTGGGCTTTAAGATAATAAGCGTCATAATACCCAGACGATAATACGAAAGTTCCTAAAATAATTCTTCGTTTTACTTCTTCCCCAAAACCTTCGCTCCGATTTTTACAATAAAGGTCGACTAGTTTCTTCGACGTTTTGATCGGAGTCCCGACTTTACGTCGGGATTGAGTTTTTGGATATCTAATTCCGTCGTACCGGGCTAAATTAGCTGAAATTTCAGCCGGTGTAATAATATAATATGAAGCTAAAGCATACTTAGTATGAGGCAAGCTAATAGAAGTAATCTTAAATCTTAAACTTTCAAAATCTTTAATTACTTTGTTAACTGCATCTTTAACCTCGACATCTAAACCTTCAATAAAATATTCTTTAGGAATACCAATCCGCAACTCATGAGCATCTTGAAATTTGAAATTTGCCGCCTCTGGCGAGCCTCGCCTTTGGCGGGAAATTTGAAATTTATTAATTTCGACTGAAGTTGAATCCTTTGGATCTTTTCCTTTTATAGCATCAAAAAGAATTTCTGCATCTTCGACAGTTTTGGTAATCGGCCCGATCTGGTCAAAAGAAGAAGCCATAGCAATTAATCCGTAACGGGAAACTGCTCCGTAGGTCGGTTTAAAACCAACAACTCCACAAAAGGCTGCCGGTTGACGAACAGAACCATTGGTGTCAGAACCTAAAGAGGCAATGGCTTGGGTTGAGGCAACAGCAGCGGCTGATCCTCCAGAGGACCCACCTGGAACTCTTTTAAAATCATGAGGATTTCTGGTTATTTTAAAAGCTGAATTTTCTGTAGAGGCACCCATTGCAAATTCATCAAGATTGGTCTTGCCTAAAAAAACTGCTCCCAAAGCACGAAGTTTTTCGATAACCGTAGCATCATAGCTGGCCCGGTAGGTCTCAAGAATTTTTGAAGCAGCCGTTGTTAGCTCATCCTTTATTAAAATGTTATCTTTTACAGCCAAAGGCAAACCAGCGACTTTCGAGATAGATTCTCCAGCAGCTATTCTTACGTCAACATCCTTAGCCTGCCGTAAAGCTGATGCTGACATTAATTGGAGATAAGCTCCGATTTCTTTATCTTTTTTCTCAATAAATTTTAAAAAGGCTTCTGTAATTTCAAAAGCCGAAAACTCTTTATTCATCAAGCCGTGGTGAAATTTTTTAATAGTTAAATCGTGTAAATGCATATTTTCACTCAAATACTGGTGGAGTTTTTAGAAATCGTCCCTCTGTTTCTGGAAAAGCCTCCAGCACTCTGCCAACTTCTCCGGTTTCTTTTTGGCGTCGATCTAAATCAACTTGATCATCACGGAAAATATTCTTTTGGATTATTTGACTCGCTCCAGCCAAAGGCTCAACCCTTTCTGTATTCAATTCTTTTAATTGCTCAAAATAGTCCAGAATTTTCTGAAGATCTTTCAAAAGTTTTTTCTCTTCTTGGGGTTTTAACTTAAGGCGCGCCAAGGCCGCCAAATATTCCAAAGTTTTCTTATTAATTAAAGCTGCCATTTTTTACAATAATAACATTTTTCTAAATAACACCCAAAATTGCTATTCTAATGCTCTTAAGAATTTGAGAATAGAAATTTATACCAACATCCTAAGAAATTCTTTCTCTTCAACAATCTTCACTCCTAATTTTTTTGCCTGTTCTAATTTTGAGCCGGGTTCGGAACCGACAACTAGATAATCAGTTTTTTTGCTGACAGATTCAGAAATATCGCCGCCGAGTGAACGAATTTTCTCTTTAACTTGCTCGCGGCTCATTGACTCTAAAGTGCCAGTTAAAACAAAAGTTTTATCTTTTAATTTTCGGCTCTTAGATTCTAATTTCGGTATTTCTATTTTAATGCCAACTTTTTCTAATCTCTCCAAAAATTTAATATTTTTTTTATTATGGAACCAATCATAAATACTCTTGGCTACTATTGGGCCAATATCCGGAATTTTCTGAAGTTGTTCCAAAGAAATGTTTTGAAATTGCTTTATTAAATCTTTAATTTGTAATTTGTAATTTGTAATTTGTAATTTTTGTGCTAACAGCTGTGCTGTTTCTTCTCCCACATGTAAAATCCCTAAACTGTAAATAAATCTCGGCAGAGTAATGGTTTTATGGAGCTGAATTTCGGAAATTAGATTTTGGGCGGATTTTTCACCAAAACGCTCTAAAACTGCGACATCTCCTTCCTGAAGTTCAAAAATATCCGCTGCATCGCTAATCAAACCTTCGTCTAAAAACCGGTCAATGATTTTAGGTCCCACCCCTCTGATGTCAAAAGCCGCTCGCGAGACGAAATGCCGTAGAAATTCTCGATGACGGGCGCCACAATTTCTGTTAGAACAACGATGAATCGCTCCTTTTTTAACTACTCGGGCGTCATCAATTGGACAATGCGTCGGAATTTTAAATTCTTTTTCTTTCCCATTCCGCAGTTCTTTTAAAACCTTACTCACTTGAGGAATAACATCACCAGCGCGACTGACAATTACCGTATCGCCGATTTTCAACTCTAAGCGCTCAATTTGGTCAAAGTTATGCAAGGTCGCATGACTGATTTTAATCCCACCAACTTCAACAGGCCTTAAGATTGCCACTGGCGTTAGCGCACCAGTTCGTCCGACTTGGACCCTAATATCTTCAACAATTGTCGTGGCTTCCTTGGGAGAAAATTTATAGGCAATGGCTGCTCGCGGTGCCTTACCAATTACACCCCCGGCTTCAAAAATTTTATTATCGTTAACAATCACCACAATGCCATCGATCTCATAGGGCAGTTGATCACGATGCTTCTCCCAGTGATTACAAAACTCAAAAACCTCCTTTAGAGATTTTGCTGGACGATTATTGGGATTAGTTTTGAAGCCAAAAGCTTTTAATACCTGGTGCTTTTCCTCGTGGGTGGCTAGGCTTTCAGCCGCCATCCCGGTCGCCCCGGGCGACTTAGGGATTTTAAGTCCCAAATCAGTAACAATATCATATTGGAAAGAATCGAGTTTACGGTTAGCAGTAATTTTCGGGTTTAGTTGTCTTATTGAACCAGCGGCAATGTTCCTTGGGTTGGCATAAACTTTAGCACCCTTTTTGATTTGTTCTTTATTGATTCTTTCAAATTCTTTTTTTGATAAAAAAACTTCTCCTCGGACAATCAAGTGTTTAGGGTTTAGATTATAAAGTTTAGGATTTAGGTTTAGTTTTTTTAAATTTTTCTTCACCTCTTCTGGTTCTAAAA
>CAYISL010000004.1:5885-7708 GCA_964366075.1 uncultured Candidatus Saccharibacteria bacterium | reverse complement strand
TTAGGATTTAGGTTTAGTTTTTTTAAATTTTTCTTCACCTCTTCTGGTTCTAAAAGACGTAGGGGGATGGCTTCAATAGTTTTTAAATTTTGAGTAACGTCTTCGCCCCGGTGACCATCACCTCGCGTTGAACCCTGAACTAAAACACCATTTTCATAAACCAACTCAATAGCTAAACCGTCAATTTTTAACTCGCAGTAAAACGCGGACAAACGCGGATTCACCCCGTTAGATGTAGAGCTATCTAACGGGGCAAGCGCGGACTGACGCGGAAAATTTTCCGCATTGCTCTGCGTAAAGTCTGCGTTAGTCAGCGGTCGGTCAAGATAATTCTCTAATCTCTCCAGCCAATCATTCATATCCTCCTCGGAGAAGGCATCATTAAAAGAGACCATCGGCATCTCATGAGTGACTTTCTTAAATTCTTTTAAGGGTTTACCCCCTACCCGTTGGGTAGGAGAATCCGGAGTAACAAATTCCGGATACTGCTGTTCCAAATCAAAAAGCTCTTTTTTTAACGAATCTAAAGATGCATCAGAAATCTCCTGACGATCTAAAACGTGATAAAGATAGCGGTGGTAGTTAATGACCTTTTTAAGATGTTCAATTCGCTCTTTGGCAGTTTGTTTGTCCATTATATATTTTTAATATAACAGATATTTAAAGACTATTAAAATTATGAACGCCTCGACTTAAATCGAGGCGTTTCCATCTTCCAGGCAGAGAAAAAATTATTTTAACAATAACATCTTCTTTGTCTGGCTGGATTCTTCGGTTTGGACTTTGCAGAAATAAACCCCGCTGGCGACTGAATCCCCTTTTTCATCTCTCCCATCCCAATTAAGATGGTAGCTTCCCGGAGACATCCACTGGTTAACTAAAGTCCTTACCTTCTGCCCTAAAGCATTGAAAATCTCCAATTTTACCTCTCCAGATTTGGCAATATCAAAATTGACAGTAGTACTGGAATTGAAAGGATTGGGATAATTCTGGGAAAGAGCAAATTGTTGGGGAAGAGAATAGGGAGATTCTTCATCGGGAACTCCGGTAAGGTCTTCAATTTTCATCTTGATAAAATAGACATCGACCCCACCTGTAGCAGGATTGGTTGTCCTACCAGCAATCACATAGCAGCCACTGTCTGCTTTTGTGATTGAATACCCTAAAGCATAATCTCCTTTCCCATCCAAAACCCGGTCCCAAATAAAATTTCCTAAGCTATCGGTTCTAAGAACATATAAGTCCTGTCCGGTCGAGCTGAAAGAAGCTGTCCAGCCAACGATTAGGTAGCCATTGTCAGAGAGCTGTCTAAAACTATAGCCTTGTTCATGTTCTGGTCCGCCGTAATTCCGTTTCCAGAGAATATTGCCATCACCGTCAGTTTTAATAAAATAAATATCCTCATTGTCGGCAACAACTTCAGTAGAACCCACTATCCCATAGCCCCCATCAGAGGTCTGCTGAACAAAACTACCCCCGTCTTTTCCTGTCTCTCCATAAGTCCGGCTCCAGAGAATACTACCGTTAGCATTAATCTTAATTAAGCAAACGTCATAATCATAATTGAACCCTACTAAAGAGGAAGCTGTTGTCCCTACCACAATGAAGTTACCGTCGCTGGTCTCTTCAACCCAGGAGCCCCCATCAGGCAGCTGGGCGTTGTCGAAATAACAGATCCAAAGAGGATTGCCCTCAGCATCGATTCTGATAACAGAAAGATCTCCTTTTCCAATGCCCCGCTTAGCTTGGCCGGTAACAATATAGCCATATCCTCCATTTTTGATTTCCTGGATAGACCGACATGCTACCATCTCACTGTCAGG
>CAYISL010000004.1:0-5785 GCA_964366075.1 uncultured Candidatus Saccharibacteria bacterium | reverse complement strand
ATATACCCTCCATCTCTGGTCGGCGTAGCATAATAACCGACATCCTCTACCCCTCTATCATAGATCTGTTCGAAGACGACAGCCGGAGAAACAGCGATAGCTGGGATACTTACCAAAACTAGTAAGCAAAACGTCATGCTTGCAACTAAAAACTTTCCAAACATTCTAACCTCCTTTTAGGTTAAGTTTTCAAGTTAAATCCAGCTTTATAAAATTTACAAAGGGCTTTATTTATTATTAATAATTATACAATAACTCTAAATAAAATGCAATAGTAGCAGTTAAAGCTCTGCCTCCTCGCCGTCTCCGTCGCCGCCACCACCGCTCTCATCGTTATCGCCTGGTGATGAGCAGTCGGGATCAGCGGGGAAATCTATAAATCCATCAACATCATTATCAACGCCGTCTGAACATTGAGTAGCAATAAACCTTACCTCAAAAGCTCGATTTGACTTTCCGGCAGTGCCTACTGATTTTATTGCATTAAGACCGGTGGGGATGATAGTGAAAGTAGCTTTATTATCTAATGTTGAGAGAATGGTGTAATTAGGATTCTTAAATCGATTGTATAAATACAACTCAACACCAGTATCAGCAGCGAATATTGCTTTAGTAGAATCAGCGACATTCGTTGATTGACGAACTTGATAAATCATTAAAAGCCCAGCGATGGTCGTGGCTCCCAAAATAACTCCACCCAAAACTACCACAGTTAAAAGCATCACTTGACCTTTATCTCTTTGTAGTTTTATGAATTGTTTCATATTTCAAACTTTATTTATCATGTTTCAAGTATCCAAACGTCGAGAAGTGATAGTAGTCTGTAAATTTGTTGCTGCTGACTCCACTCCCGTGCCCTTAGCTTTAATACTTAATAGGATAGTGATCTTGGTAGGGAGGGAATCACTGAAATCACCGAATTGATTACCAGTTACAAAGAACCTCAAATTCTCTACTTTTACGTTAGTAGCAGTTATTGAATTAAACACCGCACCGCCATCAGCACTCCGCTTTACTGCTTCATTGTCTAGTTTATAAACCACTGGCTCGCCTTTCGCGTTGGTAAAAGATATCTCATTTTGAGGGCAATCAGCGCCGCCACAGAAATTATTACTAGTTCGCATTTCTCGTGCCATTTGTTCAATAGCTAAAGAAGCACTGTCGTTAGCTGCAATCAAGGCGGTAATGGCTTTCTGGGTTCTTATGGTTTTAATAAAGACACCGGCAACAATACTAATCACTACTACAAAAATCAACATCGATATCAGAAGCTCAATCAGAGTAAACCCCCTCTTTTCATGTAACCTGTAGCCTGAAGCCTGAAGCATGGTATTTTTATTATTATCCCAAATTTTGTGTTTCATGATTATTGCCGCCAGTTAAAAAAGTGGTCTTCCGCGTTAATTTCAAATTTCCCACCGCCACGAGTAGTCCAAGTAACGATGGAGTTCACTTTAATTTCTACAACATTGCCGCTGTCTGGATCGTCAAAATTTTCAATCTTTATCACTCTCTTGAATGGCGTAAGGATGCCATTGGTATGGTTGTATCCTTCATTAGGATCGTAACGTAAATTTTCATTCTTGGATACAAATTCATAGTCAATGTTATAATCACCGGGCGTAAGGCCTTGGTTGAATGCCTGATCCTGAAGGTAATTTGTATCTACAACATCTTTAACTATCTCTACTCCTTCAGCCGCTAAATGGGCAGCAATATATTGGTCGCTAACCACCCTATTAAGACTTAAAGAGCGAGACACTAAAGTCATTATTGCCAGCAACCCAAAAATAATTACTGTAATGGCTACCATCGACTCCACTAATAAAATGCCCCGTTCTTGATTTCTGGATTCATAATTCATAATTCTTTTATTCTATGCTAATTTGTCCGGCTTTATTTACTTTAATAACCTTGGAATTGTTATTATCTTTTAATTTGAGAGTAATTTTCTGCTCATTCGTTTCCGAAGGATCGCCATTTAGAATAATCTGAGGGTCGGGTGGAATAAAAACAACTACATCAAGAGTAGTAAAAGCTGGGTCTATTTTTACGGCCCTTTTATCAACTTCGACCATTTTATCGAAATTTTCATTTGGACTATACTGATTGTCGGCACTGGAACAATCAACTCCGTCATTCGGTAAGTCTTTAAAAATAGTATATGATGATAAGGGCGCGGGGAAAATTTTTACCCCATAAGCGCAAATTGTTTCTCCGGCAGTTTCTTTAAAAAGAGCCAAAGCAAGACCTTTAGCGCGATTGAGAGTAGAAACCAAACGGGCTTGTTCCTTAAATAAAATAAGCTGGCCTTCAGTAGTTCGGTTATAAATAATTAAAATGGAAGCCAAAATAGCTATTATCGGAATCATCACTAAAATCTCCACTATAGTAAATCCCCTATTTGATTCCATACCAGGTAGTAGTCCCGCCCTTTTATTCAACAGGGTAAGGGACAAAACTTATTATTATTTAATTAACTTTCTATAACCTAGCCAGATAGAATCCAATATAAAAAAGAGCGGGATCACTACCTGGCATATGACTAGATTATAACAAATTTCAGTTAGGTCAGCAGTTCTATAAAATTGAAATAAAAACGCAAAATGGATTCACCAAAGAAAAAAACTAAGAATACTCCTAACGCCAAAAAAGGGCCAAAAGGGATAAAATCTTTTATGGTCCTTTTTTTGTAAAGCATTAAAAATATACTCACTAAAGCGCCGATTGTAAAAGCTAAAATTGAAGCTAAGGCGATATCGGGCCAGCCAAGCAAGAAACCGGAAACAGCCGCTAACTTTATATCGCCTAAACCAATACCTCTTTTCTCCCAGAGAAAATAGATGGCAAGGAAAAATAAAAGAGCAACCAGACTAGCGATAAGATGATTTAGCCAAATATTATCCCGAACACCAAAAAGGGCGTTGTAGGAACCAAGAAAAGTAGTCTTAAAACCGCCAACAATTAGAATTAAGGCGGCTAGGAATAAAATAATATTTAATCCGTCAGGAATGATCTGATGCTTCAGGTCAATAATTGAAATGGCTAAATAGATAACCAAAACAATTAGCCAAACAATCACTGAAATATAAAACGAGAGAAGTGATTCAGCAAATATAAGCGTGTGAAGAGGATGATAAATTGAAAAAAGACGCCAGAAAACCAAAATAAAAAGAGCGCCGGTGATAAATTCCACTATCGGATATTGCCACGAAAGTCTTTGATGACAAGCTCGGCAGCGACCCTTCTGGATAACGAAACTAATAAGCGGTATTAACTCATACCACCGAAGGATTTTATGACAAAAAGGACAAAGGGAACGACCAGAAATGATGTCCCGGGAAAGTAAGGGTTTATCAGGCTGGTAGCGAATAGTTAAAACATTTAAAAAACTGCCGATAGCTGAACCAAAAAAAAAGAGGAGTGAGTATAAAAGATAATTCATTAAATTAAACTAAAGACCAACGCAATAATAGAAATTGTCGTCACTGCAATCAAAACCGATGCCAAAGGGATTGGGGTTATCAATATCATCTTTTAAGGCAGGGTTATCTTGTTCTAATTTAGCCCAAAGCGTGTAATGGGTATAATCGGGGCCATTAGTGCCATATTGATATATGTACCCTCCGGCAGGGTTATTGATAGGATCCTTAGGAATTTTTTTAATTCCTAAATCTGGGGCCCCTGGAGCAGCACCAGTTAAAAAAGCTTCCCAGGCGCCAGGGGGAGGATATTGTCCCCTAGCCGAATAATAAACTTCTAAAGCATTCTGGACACCTCTTAAATCCGCAATCCGGCGCGCATCCCGAGCTTTGGCCCTGGCTCCACCCAATCCCACTAAAACGATAGAGGCTAACAATCCCAAGATTGCTATGACAATCAAGATTTCAATAAGAGTAAAACCTCCCCTATTATTGGATTTTCGAAGTTGCATTAGTTCTGAGTAGTTTTAACTTCTAAAACTTAAACTATAGTAACTAAAACTGGACGCAATAGATCGGGTCATTACACTCAAGGTCCAGACCAGCAAGACGATCACCGTTATCAATGTCATCCTTTAAAGCAATATTATCCTGTTCTAATTTGGCAGATAGAAGATAATGGGTTTTATCCGCGTCTGTGTCGTATTTGTAAATGTAATCGCCGTTATTAACAGGATCATTGGGAATTTGGGTGATACCAATGCTAGCCTGGATGAGATCGTTTTTTAAACCGGCCCAGTCATTAGCACCAGAGTACTCTCCTTTTGTCGCGTAATAAACTTCTAAAGCATTCTGGACACCTCTTAAATCCGCAATCCGGCGCGCATCCCGAGCTTTGGCCCTGGCTCCACCCAATCCCACTAAAACGATAGAGGCTAACAATCCCAAGATTGCTATGACAATCAAGATTTCAATAAGAGTAAAACCTCGTTGTTTCATGCTAATAAATTTGCGAATATATATTTGCGAATATATATTCGTGTATTATTTTTTCGACCTTGTTTAAATCCTTTATTCGTGTATTCGTGATTCATGATTTATTTTAGAACACTTGCGCTAAATTGTAAATCGGCAACAGAACTGATGCAAAAAGAAAACCAACGCCCGCGCCAATAATTACCAATAGAACTGGTTGGAGTAGTTCTACTAAGTTACTAGTAATGTTCTCAACCTCTAGGCTGTAGAATTTAGCAACGCGGTCAAGCAGCTCTTCCAATCGACCAGTTGACTCACCAACAGCTACCATTTGATAAACAAGAGGCGGGAATAAACCGGAACGTTCTAAAACCGCTGACATTGTCTCGCCTTGACGGATGCCCTCAGCGGCTTTGTAGAGAATATCCTGATAGACAAAATTTCCGACCGTTTGAGCAGCAATTTCAATTGCTTGAGCAACGGGAATGCCGCCTTTAATCAAAACGCTGGCTGACTGAGAAAATCTGGTAATATAGATTTTTTGGAAAAGAGAACCAATCACTGGAAGTTTCACTTCTAACTCGCTTCTAACAGCCTTCCCCTCAACAGTTCTGAAATAATCAACCAAAATAAAAGCGAAAAGAAAGATTGCTATCAAAACCACCCACCACCAAGAAGCTAAAAATTCGCCCGTGTCCATTAAAATCCTGGTCAGAAACGGCATATCTAAGTTTGCTTCCTCAAAAATAGGCCTTAACTGCGGAATAACTGTAGTTACCATTAGGGCGGCTACGATAACAAATAAAACAATGACTGTAATGGGATAAATTAGGGAATTACGAACCCGGGAAATAAGATTAGTCTCTCTTTCTAAATAATCAGCTAAATAAGAAAAGATTTGCTCCATCCGACCAGTGACTTCAGCGGAACGAACCATGCTGATATAAAAATCCGAAAAAACATTACTCTGGCGTTCTAAAGCCTGAGATAAAGAAAGGCCAGCATTAACATCAGAAAAAATCTCGAAAATCGCCTCTTTTAGTAAAGGATTGGCAGTTTGGCGATAAAGAGCCTTAAGAGAGTCACTTAAAGGTATATCAGCTGACAGCAAGGTAGCAAACTGCCTGGTAAAAATCATTAAATCTTTGACCCTGACTCTTTCAAAAACACTAGTAAGTTTCTGGAAAAAACCTATTTTTTCGGCTGACTCCAGTGATAAAACGAAAAGCTCGTGCTCTGATAAAGTATTTAGAGCCGCTTCTCGGCTCACTCCTTCTACTAAGCCTACTTGAAGTTCGCCGGTTTTGGTCCTTGCCTGATAATAGAATTTCATGAGATAACACGCTAATAAGTTTGCGAATGAAAGCGAATAATATGCGAATGCGTTA
>CAYISL010000003.1:0-16224 GCA_964366075.1 uncultured Candidatus Saccharibacteria bacterium | reverse complement strand
TCGTTGCCTAAATCAATAAGATCGTAGCCTTGCTCTTTTAAGTAATTTTTGAGAGTCTCCTTTAATTGAAAACCGCGATGGTCAGCGCCGAGATAAATAGGCATAGAAATAACTACTAATCAAAATAGCAACCATAAACATTGCCGGCTTTGTCAACGGCATAGCTCCAGTTTAAAACCCAAGCCTTAATAGTTCGGTTGTTTTCTAACTGAATAGCAGTATACCTAAAATAAGGATCGACAGCTGGCTCTTTAATGATCGCTTCATCACCTGTCATATTTTTAGGAATACAATCTTCTAAAAGCGGGCCTTCGTCTGGGCAAGAAAACCAGTATTTACGCAAAATATCAAACGCCTGATTATCGTTAGTAACTGGGTAACCTAATCTGGCGCCTAAGGCGAAGTTTTGACAGGGATAAAACAATTCCGCCTGACCCGGCTGACCCGGTGGTGTTGGTTGCTTAGGGCTCAAAACTTCGGGCCTTAATTTAAGTGAACCAGGACCAATCTTTTTATTAGCCACATAAATTCCTCCGGCTACCACTAGAATTCCGACAACTATTAAAACTATCACTACAGGCGCAAAGCCTTTATTGAAATTTTTATTCATATTTATTTAATGATTTTATTTAGCGACCTTTTTCTAAAATCACAGCGTTTTAATAATTTTTTCTAAATATTTCAGTAATATCGCGCAATAACCCCATTCATTGTCATACCAGGCTAAAACTTTTACTAAATCGCCGTCAATAACTTTGGTGAATTTTAAATCAACGATGGCGCCGTAGGGCTCGCCAATGACGTCGGAAGATACAATTTGCTCTTCGGTAACTTTCAAAATCCCCTGCCAGCGGTCCGAAGCAGCGGCTTTTTTAAAAATTTCATTGACTTCTTCAATAGAAGTCTTTTTCTGACTAATAAAAGTAATATCAGCGATTGAACCAGTAATTATCGGCACTCTCAAAGAAACACCGTCAAATTTGCCTGCTAATTCTTTAAGAGCTCTAGTTACCGAAATAGCGGCTCCGGTAGTAGAAGGAACAATATTTTGCGCTCCGGCCCGGCCGCGCCGAAAATCGCTGCCTTTAACCGGCGCGTCAACTATGGTTTGGGTATTGGTGTAAGCGTGAGTAGTGTTTAGAATAGCTTTTTTAATACCCAAACTTTCCGCCATTATCGCCATTACCGGAGCCGCGGCATTGGTGGTGCAAGATCCAGTAGAAAAAATTTTGTATTTTTGAAAATCTTCCTCATTAATGCCCAAAAGAACCGTACGACCGATTTCGCTTTCGGCATCCTTAGCCGGCGCGGTAATGACCACTCTTTTGGCTCCGGCATCTAAATGGGTCTTAGATTTTTCAAAAGATTCAAAAACGCCGGTGGACTCAACGACAATATCAATATTTAAATCTTTCCAGGGCAATTTTGTCGGATCTTTTTCTTGAAGAATTAAAATTTCTTTTCCATCAATAATTAACTTATTTTTTTCTCGATCCAGGGTTACTGACCGTTCATAAGGACGATAAACAGTATCGTATTTCAGTAAATAAGCCAGATTTTCTAAATCCCCTAAATCGTTAATAGCGACGATTTCCAATCTCGGATGACCAATCCTTCGACTTTGCTCAGGATTGCCCTGAACTTGTTGAAGGGCAAAAGCTTGCCGGAAAAACAACCGGCCGATCCGTCCAAAACCATTAATTGCAATTCTAGCCATAATTTAATTATAGTTTATCAAATATTAAATGAAAAGCGACAATCCCAAAAGCCACCGCCACATTTAAGGACTCCTTTTTGCCCTTCATTGGGATTTCTAAGATTTTATCGGCGCGCTTAAGAAAAGAAAGAGGAAGTCCTTTTGTCTCACTTCCTAGAACTAATCCAATCTTACGAGGCTTAGCCTCGTAAGATTGGATTTTATAATAAGGGATTGATTTTTTATTCTGCTCAATCGCAAAAATTTGATAGCCTTGTTTTTTTAACTTTTCGATTAATTTAACGGTTTCTTTAAATTTCTCCCAAGAAACATATTTTTCGGCGCCGAGGGCAACTTTGGCTAATTGAGGCCGGATTTTACCAAAGCGATCAATTGGCGATGCTGTTATTCCACAGAGATAGATTTTTTCTACACCCGCAGCATCGGCCGTTCGAAAAATCGAACCAACATTATAAAGACTGCGGATATTATGAAGAATTGCTATCACTTAATAAACTTAAACTCCGATTATTTTCCCTTAATTTTTAATTTTAAACTTTTAATTTTTAATTTTATAAACACAATCCCCAGCCGCAGGTCGGACATTTATTACAGCCTTCCTGTCTGACTAATTTTGTATTGCAAACCGGACAGTTTTTAATGCCGTCTTCAATTCCTAAAGATTCTGGCGCGGGTGATAATCCCAAGCTTTTACCTTCCCCTACTCCAGCTTCATGGTAAACAGTCAATCCTTTAACTTTTTCGTCTTTGATAGTAACTAATTTCCCTTTATCTTCTTGTTTCTTTTTAGCACCTCCACCCACTAAAACCTGTTTTTTGAGAGCGGTGTCCCGGTAAACCGTTACCCCTTTACAGCCAAGCTCATAAGCTAAAAGATAAGCTTCCTTAATGTCGTCAACAACTGCCTCAGCCGGAAAGTTGTTAGTCTTAGAGATTGAAGAATCAACCCATTTCTGAAACGCCGCCAAAGCTCTAATATGTTCTTTGGGAGTAATATCTAAAGCAGTGACAAAAATCTTCTTAAGCTTCTCCGGGATATAGGAAAGTTTCTGAACGCTGCCGGAAAGAGCGGCGACGTCTTTAATTAAAGCTTCATCCATTAAACCTTCTTCGTGCATCTGTTCGTCAAAAACAGGATCAATATAATAGAAATTGCCAATGACAACATTTTTCTCAAAAACCAAACTGTAAACCGGCTCAATACCCGAAGAACATCCGGCGATCATCGAAATTGAGCCTGTCGGAGCAATGACGGTAGTATAACTGTTGCGAATCCCGTACCGTTTTATATCCTTAGCAAGCTTGAGCCAATCAAAATGCCAAGACTTTTTGTCCTTAAAACCGCTAAACGGCAACTTTCCTTCTTTATAAAACGATTTATCAAAGTAAGGCATTCTTCCCCGTTCTTTAGACAACTCCATCGAAGTGATTTTGGAATAATAACTGATAAATTCTATCAACCGCTCCATAAATTTCAATCCCTCTTTGGAATTGTAAGGAATCTTAAACTCATAAAGTAAATCCCCTAAACCCATTATCCCCAAGCCGATTTTCCGAGTATTGAGGGTCATCTCTTCAATTTGTTTGAGCGGATATTTATTGACATCAATAACATTATCGAGAAAACGGGTGGCTATTTTAACTACTTTTTCCAATTCTCCCCAATTAAACTGAATTCGCTGGCTATTATTTTTCTTAACAAAATTCCAAACATTAATGGAAGCTAAATTACAACTTTCGTTGGGATACAGAAGGACTTCGGAACAAGGATTGGTGCTATAAATCGGACCTAAAGATTTATAGAAAGGATTGAATTCATTGATTCGATCAAAGAAAAGCACGCCGGGTTCAGCCGATTCCCAGGCTTGATAAACCAACATATCTAAAAGTTTTCGGGGGTCTATCTCCTGGATTGGTTTTCCAGTTCGGGGATTGATTAAAGAATATGGTTTATTCTGTTTACAGCAATCCCAAAACTCAGGCATAAGCATTACCGAAATATTGAAATTGCGAAGAGTCTTGTTACCTTCTTTGGCTTTAATAAATTTTTCGATGTCCGGATGATCGGAATCCAAAATTCCCATATTGGCTCCCCGGCGAACCCCTCCTTGTTTAATCACGTCAGTCATTACATCGAACATTGACATAAAACTTATTGGCCCTGAGGCTGAACCGCCAGTAGATTTTACATAATCCCCCTCGGGCCGAACTTTGGAAAAATTGTAGCCGACGCCTCCGCCCGCTTTAAAAATAATTGCCGCTGCCTTAAGAGTATCCATTATCGACTCGATAGAGTCTTTGATATCAAGTGTGAAGCAAGCACTCCCCATTCCTAAAACATTACCGAAATTGACTAAAGCCGGCGTGTTTGGCAAAAATTGGCGGCTAATCATGAGTTTATAATACTCGACAATTTCAGCCTCGTA
This sequence comes from uncultured Candidatus Saccharibacteria bacterium, assembly GCA_964366075.1. Classification (GTDB taxonomy): domain Bacteria; phylum Patescibacteriota; class Minisyncoccia; order UBA6257; family CAYISL01; genus CAYISL01. Next base: position 12,081 of record CAYISL010000003.1, on the reverse strand, counting down.
TTTATCGAAATAACCCTTTTTAAACAAATTCAAAAAGGCTGACCAAGAAACCTTGATTTGACGGTTATTAACAAATCGAGAGTAAAGACTTTTTAGGGCTTCTAAATGGAATTGATTAAGTTTGAATTTGCCAATAGAAAATTTGTTCTCAAATTTTCGATGATCAAATTTCTCAATAAGATGAAGCGGAGCCCCTCCCCGCTTCTGATAAATCTTGGAATCATAAAAAAGTGAAGGAAGGGCCACATGAACGGCTACTCTCTCAAAAAGTTCTTTCGGCGATTCTATAATTTTTCCTTGATCGTCTTTTCTCAGATAACGAGCAGCTAACACTCTTAGGGCATTAATATCAAAATGCTTATCAATCTCATCAATCTCTTTTTTATTTAGAATTTGTTGTTTCTCAGCCCGAATTTCGGCTCGATGCTGACGGTATAAAATATAAGCCTTAGCAATTTTGGCATGACCAGTCTCAATCAAAATCTGCTCAACAATGTCTTGGATACCTTCAACAGTAGGAATCTCTTGTTTGGAAGTTTTCTTTTCGAGACGGCTAAGGACTTTCTTAGCTAAATCCTGCGCCAAAGGTCTGTTAGCTTCACCCACTGCTTGGGAGGCTTTAAAAATAGCTTGTTCGATTTTTCCAATATCAAAAGGGACGACCCGGCCATCACGTTTTCTAATCAATTTGAAATAGCCCCTTATTTTAGAGTAGTTGTTTCTCATTTCTTTGGTATGACTTAGTATCTATCTTCGTCTCCTGCGGAGAAAGGTCGGGATTTCCCAAATTTTTTCTTTTTCTAATGCTTCTATCTCTTCTTTCTTGCCCTCTCCAGTATCTTTATGGGCATCCTTTATGTCTTTCGTCTTTATTTCTACTTCTTCGGAAGTTAAAACCGCTGTTATCTCTGGTTTTTTTGCTTTTGGTTCCCCTTTTATACTGAATAAAGTAGGAAAATTGTTAGGTTTTATAAAGCCAAGATTATTAAAGCCGGCCGCAATAACCGTCACCTTCAGAGATCCCTTGCGGAGCCTCCGGTCATGATAAGCGCCGAAAATAACTTTGGCATTAGAGTCTATGGATTCAGTAATTATTTTAGCCGCTTCTTGAATCTCAAGCATTTTTAGATCGGTTCCGCCGGCGACACTAAAAAGCACTCCCTTAGCTCCATCGATTGAAAGCTCTATCAGCGGCGATTGAATAGCTTGTTTGGCGGCAATAAGATGTCTGTCATTTCCGGCAGAAATGCCAATTCCCACAATAGCCGGCCCCGATTCATTAAGGATAGCTTTAACATCAGCAAAATCCACATTAATAATTCCGGGAGCAGCTACGATCTCAGAAATACCCTGGACTGAATGCCTTAAAACATCATCAATGATTTCAAAGGCTCGAGTTAAGGGAGTGTCCTTTTCGATAATAGCAAAAACTCTGTCATTGGGTATAGTAATTAAGGCATCAACACGGTCTTTAAATTTTGCTAAAGCCTCTTCGGCAATTCGAGCTCTCTGAGCGCCTTCAAAAGAAAAAGGTTTTGTTACTACGCCAACACAAAGAGCTCCTATTTCTTTAGCAATTTCAGCAACTATTGGAGAAGCGCCCGAGCCTGTCCCACCACCGAACCCAGCCGTAATAAAAATCATATCGGCGCCTTTCAAAGCTTCAACAATCTCCTCCCGATTCTCTTCAGCTGCCTGTTGACCAAGTTCAGGATTCATGCCGGTTCCCAGCCCCCTGGTTAAATTTTTACCAATATTAAGTTTGTGTTTGGCTTGGGTATAATGAAGGTCTTGGGCGTCAGTATTGATAGCGATAAATTCGACGCCCTTAATAGAAGCCTCGGACATCCGGGTTACAGCATTACAGCCACCGCCACCGATACCAACTACTTTGATCTTGGCGAATGTTTGAATTTGAGGTTTTACTTGAGGCATACTAGATAAATTAAAAATTAAAAGTTAAAAGTTAAAAATATATTTATTACTATTCTATTTCTATTTTAACGACCAGCAAAATTTTCACTACCTGGCATACCTTTCTAATTCCTAATTTCTAATGTCTGATTTCTAATCTAATATTTAAATCTAGGGTAAAAATTGTCTAAAAAAGTGGCCTACTTTTGATAAAACACCAAAAGCGGGACTCGCTTGTTTTTTCATCTCATCACAACCCCAGAGGAAAAGTCCGACACTACCAGCAAACTCTGGATTTTCAATTAATTCTTTGGAATCCGCATCTAACTCTACCTCAAATTGATCTTTTTGAATAGTTCCAATTTGGGTGGGCAATCTCAATTCCCGTTTAGCCAATTCGACCACTCCTGGTATCTTGGCGCCTCCTCCGATAATCACTACTCCGCCGGGCAATTTAACCGCCTTACCTAATTTAATAAGCTCGCCATTAACTAACTCCAAAATTTCCGCTAATCTCACTTCTATAATTTCCGAAAGGAACCGTCGCGAGATAGAACCCTTGAGCTCCGGAGAAACTTTCGAAAGATCCACCGTGTCGCGACGGCTCAACTCTTTACATTGAGCAAAACCAAAATAGCATTTCAATCTCTCAGCTGCCTCAATACGAGTCTTAAAGCCAATAGCGATGTCATTGGTAATATTACTTGAACCGATCGGCAGAACGCTGGTGTGGAGAAGTTTGTTTTCTTCAAAAACACTTATCCCGGTGGTTCCTGCTCCAATATCAACTAAAACAACTCCTAAATCGCTTTGAGTTTTGGAAAGAACGGCTCGCGCTCCAGCCAAGGGGCTAAAAATAGTTTGAAAATCAGCTATCCCGGCGGCTTTCAGGCAATTGGAAAGATTTTTAACGATTGGTGCGAAGGCGTCGATAATTAAACTATCTACTTCTAAACGCGTACCAAAAAGACCTAAAGGATCTTTAACCGCTACTGCATCGACAAAAAACTCTCTGGGAATGATATGGATGATGCTGCGATTAGAAGGTAAACGGATGGCTGCTGAAGCTTGAATTGAACGCTCAATATCGTCTCTTGAAATTTCACTGTCAGCCCGAGAGACAGCAATGAATCCGCGAGAAAAGCGAGCGGTGGCTTGGTTGCTGCCAATATTAACAAAAACGTTCTCTAAAGCAGAACGATTGATACTTTTAACTTCGCTTACAATTTGAGAAAGAGTAAGTGTTAATTCCTCAAGGTCTACCACTACTCCCTTCCGAACTCCAAGCGAGGGTCTTTTAAAAACTTGCAAAATATAAGGCTTGCGAGATTTTGAAAGGCCCCCAATAACACCCTTGATATTAGCGGTGCCGATATCTAAACCTAAGATAAGCTGGCTCATAGTTTTAACCCTTTATCTTCTCTATCATTTTATACCAAAGTTCTTTAGCTAGTAAAGAAACGCTTTAGATTTTAATATTCTCTGCTCTAAGGCTTCCATTTTCAAGGTTTCCTTTCTGTTTTTATGATTAAACCCAAAAAGATGAAGCAAACCATGAACTAATACTCTCTTAATATTTTGCTGAAGGGAAATTTTATAACACTGCGCTTCTTTCCTAATGGAAGAAAGATTTAAGAAAATTTCTCCCTGATAGGGAGGAAAATTTTTAGGATAAAGAAAACCGGTTGATGAAGGGAAAGATAAAACGGTTGTTAATTTATTTCGACCTCGGAATCTCCTATTTAATTTAAGCATTTGTTGGTTATTGATCAAATAAACCTCAACCTGAAAATTATTCTTTCTTAAAAGTTTAGCTGCTTTTCTAATAATTTGGCGAATCCCAGCCGCTTCTTTATTTCTGCCTCCAAAAACCTCAATTTTTATCATAGCTCGCGCTTAGCGCAACAGCCCACGCTTATCGTGGTTAGCTATTAGTTTGCTAGTTTATTTTTTAGTATCTCAATGACTTTAGTTGGCTCGGCACGGCCGCTAAATTCTTTCATTAAGATACCCATTAGCCTGCCAAAATCTTTAGCGCTTACTGTTTTTTCTCTTTGAAGCATTTCATCAATTATCTTCTCAATTTCTGAATCCGAAAGTTGTTGGGGAAGATACTCTTGGAGAATTTTTAGCTCCTGCGTTTCTTGTTCTACCAGATCTTGTCGCTCGCCTTTGGAAAATAATTCAATCGCCTCCGTCCTTCTCTTAGCCTCCTTTTTTAGAATTACTAAAATATCAGCCTCGCCTATTTCTTGTTCTTTGCTCTTCTTTTCAATTTCTAAATTATGAAAAGCTGCCAAAACTTGCCGTAAAACACTTATTTTAACTTTATCCCCTGCCCTTAAGGATTCTTTAAGCTCATTTTGTATTCTTTCTTTTATATCCATTTCTACTTGTAATGTGTAGTATGCAGCGTATAACTCAAGAATTCAGAATAAAAAAACTTGGGTTATAAGTTACAGGCTATAAGTTTTAAAATTGGGCTAGCCCTAACTTTTTAGACCGCTCGAAATCCTTTTTTTTCTTCAATTTGTGAAGAGCGGATTCCTTTATTTTGCGTTTATTGGGAAGACGTCTTTTAAATCGTCGCTTTTTAGCTTCTAATAAAATACCGCTTTGCTTCATTTTTTTAGAAAATCGATATAGAAGCGAAGCCGCTGTTTCTCCTTCCTTTTTTTTAATTTCTATACCCATTATGATATTCCTCCCTTTTATTCTACACTTTTAATTTTCTTTACTATTTCCTCTAAGGATGCTTTTGGCGGGTTATTAACTATCGAATGGATAGAACTTCCTCCATCATTGTGCCAACGAGGAATGACATGAATGTGTAAGTGGTCTATTGCCTGGCCTCCAGCTTTTCCTTGATTAACGCCAATATTAAAACCATCGGGGTTTAATGATTGAGCTAACTGAGAGAGAACTTTTCTTACAGCCAAAAAAAGAGGGCCCACCTGATTTTCCGGAAGTTCTAAAAGACTATAAGCGTGAGTCTTCGATAGAATTAAAGTATGGCCAGGACTGAGGGGATGAATATCTAAAACCGCTAGGCTAGCCTCATCTTCAAAAACAATCTCGCTTTTTATTTCTTTGTTGATAATTTCACAATAAACACAGTCCATAATTATTTAAGCCGTTTTTTTAATTTAGGGATAATTTTTTCCAAAGGAATGGTTTCCTGAACTCCCGAACGCATATCTCTTAAAATGATGTGATCTTCAAAAGCTTCTTTCTGACCGAAAATTAAGACAAAACTCGCCCCGGTTTTGTTAGCCGCCTGAAGCTGAGCTTTAATTGAATTTTTACCAAGTCTTTCGTTAAGAGCAATTTTGGCTTTCCGAAATTCTTCAATTAAGGGAAGCGCTTGTTTTTTGGCTGAATCTCCAATCTGGACCAGAAAGACTTTGGGGTTCTTTTTGGGGTAAGAAATATTTTTTGCCTTTATTACCTCGACTATTCTTTCCAATCCCAAAGCCACCCCTATTGCCGGTGTCCCCCTCCCTCCAATTGTTTCAATTAAATAATCATAACGGCCACCGCCTCCTAAACTGAAACGACTCGGGGGTAGGTTAGCGCCTAAAAATCCGGTGTCTTCAAGCCAAAATTCGAAGACTGTTCGATTATAATAATCGAGGCCCCTGACTAAATAATTATTAAGAACATACGGGAGTTTTAATTCTTCAACAAATTCTAAGACTTCCTTAAAGTGATTATTACAGGCGCTACACAAATTATCAAGAATAAAAGGTGCCTCTTCTTTAAGTGCCAGACAATCAGGATTAGAACAATCCAAAAGGCGAAGTGGATTTACTTTTAATCTTGCCTTGCAATCTTCGCAGAGATAATTTAATCGCGCTTGATAAAAGCTCTTTAAGCGCTGCTGCCAATAAGAGCGGCAATTCCGACAGCCAATAGTATTAATTTGGATGTTAAAATTCTTTAGTTTAAGTTCTTTAAGAATACTAAAGGCAACGAGGATAACTTGAGCGTCGCAAATCGGATCAGCCTCACCAAAGACTTCTATTCCAAATTGATGAAAAGACCTTCCCCGTCCCCTCTGAGGACGTTCGTAGCGAAGCATCGGGCCTTCGTAGTAAAGTTTTGAAGGTAGACCTAAATTAGCTAATCCATTTTGAATAAAAGCCCGAGCTACCGGAGCTGTTCCCTCAGGGCGAATTGTAAGACTATCCCCTCCTTTTGTTCTAAAGCTGAACATTTGCTTTTCGACAACCTCCGTTTCCTCACCGATAGTCCTCACAAAAAGGTCGGTGCTTTCAAGCATCGGGGTTTCAATTTTAGAAAAATTATAAAACTCGGCGATTTCCCGAGCTTTCTCTAAAATTGCCCTCCAGATAGGTTGATCTGACGGTAAAATATCAGCCATTCCCCGCGGACTCTGAAATATTAACTTGGTTTTCTTCTTAGCTTTTTTTATTTTAGGCATTGCTAAATACTTGCTACCTGCTACTTAATACTTGATACTTGGTTCTTATCTCTTGTCGTTCTTAATAAGCTGGAGCAGCAAAAGTCTGAATCTCTTTTAAAGGCCAGAGCCTAAGCCTTACTACCCCAATAATATTTTTGTCATTAAGTGTCCCCCAACTGCGGGAGTCAAAGCTAAATATCCGGTTATCCCCCAGGACAAAGTATTGATTCGGATCAAGGACTACTCTTTCATCGCCTGCAGTTTTGATTTCAGGTATTAAATAATCTTCTCTAAGCCAAAAACCTTCGGGGTTGGTATTGTTTATAATTTTGACTTTGCCCGATTCAATTACTAAAGTTTCGCTCGGCAACCCGATAATTCTTTTTATATAGTAAGTCGAGACATCTCCAGGATAGCGAAAAACAATGACTTCGCCTCTCTCAGGAGCACGAAACCGATAAGTCATCTCATCAATTAACAAATAGTCGCCATTGAGAAAGTTGGGCTCCATACTTGCTCCTCTGACTAAAAAAGGTTGAAGAACGAAAGTTCTAATGAGAAAGACGGTTACTAGAGCAATAACTACTATTTCGGCTATTTCCCAAATAAAAGACAGAAAATGTTTCATAAGCGTATGATAACAAGTTGCAGGTTATAGGATATTTTACTGTATAATAGATGATAATGCAAGATATTAAAAAAGTTAAACTAATTATTGGATTAGGAAACCCGGGAGAAAAATACGCCGCTACTTACCATAACGTAGGACAACTCTTTATTTCATATATCATACAGCATGAAACATGGAGCATAAAATATAGATCATTTCTAGCATCGAGACTCATGTTTCGAGATTCCCGCCAGAGGCGAGGCTCGCCAGGGGCGGCAAGATCTATGATTTATATAGTAAAGCCTTTAACTTTTATGAACGAATCAGGAAAAGCTGTAAAATCAGCACTGAAATATTTTGGACTTAAGCCGGAAAATCTTTTAGTTATTCATGACGATTCGGATATCGAATTGGGAAAGTATAAATTATCTTTTGGTCAGAGCTCTGCTGGGCACAAAGGCATAGAGTCGATAATAAAATTGTTAGGAGCTAAAAATTTTTGGCGATTAAGAATAGGAATCCGTCAAGACGCAGAACTACGCGGACAAAGTCAGCGTGAGTCTGTGTCAAGAATGAAGGCTGGCGACTTGGTCTTAAAAAAAATAAAAAAAGATGACCGGCTTACTTTACAGAAAGTTTTTGAATCTATTGAAGTTCAACTTCAATAGATTCCGGTAATAGATTTCAGTATTTACGCTTACGCTTTGGATACACAATGTAATCTATGTAATCTATCTGTCTTATATAGCATTTCCTTAACGATCGTTAAAGAAATGCTATACTCATTTTCTTACTATAGCAAGAAAATAGCTATGATTTATTTTAGAAATAGAAACCTAACAGAGAACAGTTCTCTGTTAGGTTTCTAACTAATCCCAGACTGTCAAATATTAAAGCGATTGCTTTAGAATTTGACAGAAGGTTTTTGAAATTATTTTGAATCTATTGAAGTTCAACTTCGATATTAATGATAAGTATAAAACTTGACAAATCTTTTTAGGGATGCTATGCTTTAATTAGTTCTAAAGGATAACTTTTGTTTAACAATTTCATATAAAGAAAGAATTTCATATAAAGAAAGGAGGAAAGATGAAAAAGCTTCTTCTTTGGGAGGGAGTAACCACAATGACTATTCTATTTATCTTCTTTGTTATTTTCTCTCTCCCTCTCCTTAGTGATGGATGGTCAGCAACATCAAAAGCTGATGCTGTTTCTACTGCTGCTGCTGCTACCGCTGCTCTTGTTATTTGTATTGCTATTGCTGGTCTTGCTGGTGATGCTGTTGTTGGTACTACCACTGGTAATACCACTGTTATTACTGCTGGCGTTGTTGGTGTTATTACTGATGTTTCTGTTCTTGCTATTGCCATTGCTGTTGATTCTGGTATTGTTGTTGGTATTGCTGTTTATAGTGCTGCCGTTGCTGTTTTTCTTGCTATTGCTGTTTATAATGCTGCTCTTACTGTTGCTCAAAAGAATAATCTTAAACTAAGGTGGGTAGTAATTTCGTTTATAGTAGAAGCAGCAATAATTTTTTTCGCAATGACCATTCCCACGGGTTTCCTCGGGTTTCCTGTTTTAAATTAAAACCTGAAATCGAAAAGCGGTAGGATAATATCCTATCGCTTTTATTGTTTTTGATAATCAACGAGACCCGGTCTTGTTTATTGACTGCTGGTAGCAGAAGGAAGATTAGTGGAGGAAGTGGTGGTTGAAAGATTATCAACGCTTGAAGTTATCTTGATTTTGCTAAGATCCTTAATCTTAAATCTCATTTGAAAGGCTACAGAACCATCCGCTGCTCGACTAATAGCGGTAAAAGGAAGATCTACTCCTTCAATTCCTTCGTTTTTGATAAGGACATTCTTAAAATTAATAACCGCTGCCTGATTTGGCGCTCGGCCCATCAAAAATACGGGCTCACTGAGACCGCTTACCGAAATTCGGTCAAGAGAAATTTGGTTATCAGTAGTTACTTTCTCAAAATATCTGAGAAAATCTGACCAGGAATAACTTTCCTTTTTTGCTTGGAGAGCTAAAGAAAGTAAGGAGTTAAATTTCTGAGCTTTAGACCTTAGGTCAGCTAAAGCTGACTCTTCTATAGGAGCAGCCGAGCGAAGTTCGGAGGAAAGCTTTTTTTCAATTTTAATTGAAATAATCTCGCCGATCACAAAAATTAAAATAAAGAATAAAAATATTGCTATAAAAATATTGCGCCAAAAAGTGACAAAATTAAGGACCCGAGAGTGTTGATATTCTTTTTCTGTTCCAACACTCATTAGGCTAATAAAAGTATCGAAACTGCGGGGAATAATACCTCGAAGACTGGCTCCTAAAACTACAAACCAAGGAGGAGCGAATTGAGTGAATTTTTGTGGTGCTAAAATTTCTGGAGTTATAGAAAAGTGTTCAACAATAATCTGACTAATTTCATTTTGAAGGCCAGGGACAATTAGTACTATATTTTGGAGCGATTGATTATAACGACTACTGTAAAAATTAACAACTCTTTCTAATTCTTGGATAATAGCGATTTTTAATTCGTTAAAACTGATTTTTTGGTGATCTTGTTTTAAAGACTCCCAAGGTCGGAAGTACTGAAATCGTAATTCTCTATTCTTTATTGCTACAAACTCTATTCCCGCGCTAGAAAGATAGATTAAAATAGAAGGTTTCTCTTTGTCTTTATCAAAACTATTTTTGAAAAGTCGAGCTAAGGCTAAGGCTGGAAATTCTATAGCTACTGGCCTAAACCCGGCCTCCCTTAAAGCGCTCTGGTATTCATCAATAACCTGAGCTGAAATAAAAGCACTCAGAATCTCTAATTTCTCTCCTTCTTCTTGTTTTGGACTAACTATTTGCCAATCCCTATATGAATCGACAACCGGCAAAGGAGAGATGGATTCTAAATTGAACTCGGCTGCTTCTTCAAGATTACCCCTCGCTTCTTCTGGTAAGTCGAAAACTTGGGTATAAATTTGATGGCTGGGAATAACAACAATGGCGTTGGTAATTTTAGCTTTTTTCTTAAATTGAGATTTTAAATTATTTAAAGCGGAAATAAATTGAGATCGATCTTTTATTCGACCATTCTCAATAATCCCGGTTGCTAAATCCACTGTCGTCTCTTCTAAAACTCGACCGGCTTTATGATTCAGCTTCAGAAAATGTAAAGTTGAGTCGTTAATTTCTAGCCCTCCAATTGATTCCTGGGGCATGAGGAGTCTAACAAAATTGTCCTTATTTAAAAATTTAAATTTCATTAAAAGATTCAAGTTCCACTTTTCCTGTTGCCGAGTTAACATTTAAAATGACCTGGAGCTGCCTAGAAAACCGACGGATTCCAGCCGTGCTTATATAACCGGTGGATTTAATCTCATGTTTACCAGCGATAGGGTAATCTTTCCGGACTACCACCTCAGCATATAAATTATCACCGAAACTTAAAGTAGAAGTAGAACTGGTGAAAAAATCCTTATTTCTGGTAATTTTCATTGCCGCATCTGAAACTCCTGCCTGAGCTGCAGCTAAGACTCTATTAGCTTGACGAGCCCCTAAAGTAGTAGAAGCTAAAAGATAAGCGGTCAAAACCCCGGCTATCACCAACTCCACTACAATCAGGCTTGTCAGTAATATTACCGGCAAAGCAGCGACGCCAGACCTAGTAAATTTTTTATCTTTTTGACGAAACATTATCTGCTTCCAGGGGCGACTTGAGGGGAAGGTAAACCTGAATTAGGCTGAGATTTAATGGTCTGAATTATTTGACTATCCGGATGTAATTTCGAAATCATTACCACATTATCCCAATTTAATTTTATCTTATCTTCCGGTCCCCAAAAGAGATTAGTGAATTTATTTAGGCTCAAATTAGGAGTAGAGGTAGCGTTAACATCCTGCTGGATAAACCAGACATCGGAAAGGGTAAGAGTGGGCCACTGAGCAAGCTTTCCAAAATATAGACCACCATTTATTAAGGAAACGGCATAATAGCTATCGGATTTTTTAAATGGTCCGATACCGTAGCGGATAGCCAATAATATAATTACTACAACTAATAAGGTGACAATAACCCAGAGAATGATGGTAAGACGACTTTTTATCATAGATTCCAAGTTTTATGGACTCCAATTAATTATTACATCATCGACCTTTGGACTGGCTGTTTGGCTCACGTCAGATACCAAAATGACTTTATAGCGGATATAGCGCTGATTGTTGTGGTAAGCTAAATTAATTTGAATTGGCGTATCAGGACCAGTCGGTTCATAGTAGGTGCCACTAGTCCCCTCAGGCCCAATAAAGTTCCACGGCCCACTTGAACTATTTGAGGAGGCAATCTGAAACTTAACGGTGGTACCAGTAGGCTTAGTTCCCCGCCATAAAATCGCATTGGGGGCTGCACCCTTTAATACTTGCGTGTCAAAGATAGCAGAAACTAATTCCGCTGTTGTAGCCGCTGCTCGCCAGGTAGTGTTAACTTTATAATTGGAAGCGCCACAGGTGTTGCCGATGCCGGAATTATTGCAGTTAAAACTAATCCAGCCAACAATATCATTCCAAGCCCAGCCGCTAAAATCACCATTAGCACCACTGATCGCCACCTGGTAATTTGAAGTGCCGCAAGTATTAACATTATCGGGCGGTGAGGTACCATCGCTGGTGTGATCGCAAGTAAAACTAATCCAGCCAATGGCATCATTCCAAGCCCAACCAGACAAATTACCGCTACCGTCGTTAGAAACTTTAAAATCGCTGGTTGCGCAAATATTTCCATTGGGGGAATTATTACAGTCTAAAGCAATATACCCTACTGAAGAAGTGGCGTAACCGCTTAATTTTTGCGAAGAAACATTGACATTATTAGTTGAATAAAAATCAATCCAGCCAATAACATCGTTCCAAGCCCAATGCTCGAAATTATTACTGCTGATGTTAGTAGCCGCAAAAACTAAATTCAAAAATAAAAATGTAAATATCAAAATGACAATTAAAAATGTAAAAATTTTGAATTTTGAATTGTAATTTTTCATTTTGATTTTTAAATTCTGAATTTTTATTAGAATCCTTGAATGACTATTGACCCGCTACTTGAAGTATAATCAATATTGGTTGAACTGGCGAATTTATT
>CAYISL010000002.1:0-17385 GCA_964366075.1 uncultured Candidatus Saccharibacteria bacterium | reverse complement strand
CGGATTTTTTAGGATCAAGTCCTAAAGCTAAATAATCAAAAATAGCTTCCAAGGTATTTTTATGGATTTCCGAAGCCGGCGGATTAGTGGTCAAGGCGTGAAGATCAACTAAGCAATAAAAACATTGATTTTGGGGATCATTTTGCAATTCCAGCCATTGTTTAAGAGCGCCAGCATAATTGCCGATATGAATTATCCCGCTTGGTTTAAGACCACTAAAGATTCTCATAGTATTTTTATTAATTCTTTTCTATTCCTATTCGGCACCGGTGGTTCATTTGCTCCAGCGGCAAATGACCACCTACGCTCTCGGCATCAAAACTTTTACTTCGTAAAAGACCCAGCTTTTGATGCCTCCGAGAGTTGCCGTACGGAATAGAAAAGAATTAATAATAATTTGTTTTTTTTAAACCAGGTCTAGGAATTTAATTTTCTGGAAGACCATAGACGATTAAGTAAACATCAATTTGAGGATTAACGCCAGCTTGGTTATCTAGATACAACTGATCATTGCTAATATGGTAAATACCTCCAGTTTTGACATCAACATTGGAAAAATATGTGTAGGCGCTATTACTTCCGTCAACTTGAGCAAAATAGACTAAACCATAACACTGGCCAACTTCAAAATTAGTTGCCGGAGAAGCAAATTCAAAAGTTAAATGAAAAGACCCACCAACTATAAAGGTAAGGGGTGTTGAGGTTGCTAAAAGATTACCAGTAGTAAACTGAGAAGCGCCATCGCTATTGGCAGTCCATAACTCCAGATAACCAATATGACTGCCCGGAGCCTCGCCTTTACCAAGAAAAAACATGGTGATCGCTCCAAGTTCTCCAGGCTCGCTTGGACAGAAAGTAAAGCCTGAATGAAAACGGCCAGTTCCGGAGAAAATGTTATTGGGCCAATTAGTGCTATAGAGATTCCAACCTAGATTTTTAAGTTCTTGGCTATATAGAACTGGTCTTACTGGAACTAAAGATAGAGTAGTGGCAGAAACTTCATTGCTGCCAGTTGATAAGCCGGCTTTATCAAAGACAAAAACTTTGTAGAAGAAGGTTTGGCTGGAAGGAAGATTGGTGTCGGTGAAGGTAAGAGTAGAAGTACTGGTTATTTTGGCAACTAGAGCAGCAGTACTGGTTAAAACGGGCGAGGAAGTGCTTCTGAAAATTTGATAAGAATCAAAATCTGGGCTTTGGGAATCGAAATCAGAAGGTAGAGACCATTCTAAAGCGATGCTGTCGGCAGTAACATTTATTATTCTCAGATTTTCAACGGCTTTGGGCGGGAAAAGCCAGGCCACGGCGCGGTGAGCGTTAAGGCGACAGCCGGTATCAATAGGTTTTTCGTTAAAACAGCCAGTTCCTAATCGTTTGTCTGGCTCGCCGGTATTAATGGGGTCCGCAGACTGGATCAAAACCTCTTTGATCTTTTCGGGATTCGTTATTAAACCGGGCGTATATTTCTGATATTCTGGTTCTAACGCTTTGAGAATGGCTGCAACGCCAGTGACCATGGGAGCGGAAGCGGAGGTACCGGAGAAGAATTCGTAATCGCTAATGTCGAATGGTTCAGCAAAAAACGTGGGTGACCATACTGCATCGGCAGGAGCAGAAATATTGACGGCACTGCCAAAATTGCTGAAACTCTCGCGATTATCATTCAATGTCGATCCACCCACTGTAATTACATTATCTAGATTGTCTCCTAAAGCTGCGGGCATAACAAATTCGGCGTTCCCACTATTATTTCCTGCAGCTGCAAGAAATAAAATATTTCGATGCGCTAATATACTCGTAATAAAAGTTATGTCAGATAAAGGACTAAAAACAGAATCGCCTAAACTAAGATTAATAATTTTTACACCGCTATTTGATAAATCAAAAATGTGCCTTGAAACATCCCATAAGGTTATGACATTACTTTTCCCAAGATTTGCCTTGCGGATTTCTAACACATGTTTAAGTCTTGTCACGCCACTTATTACGCCATTCATGTGGGGGAAATTATAATTTGCGCTTGAGGTAGCAGATAGATTATTGGCACCGATAATACCGACTACGTTAGTACCGTGGCTGGTTGTCGTTGCCAAATCCTTGTTAAAAATTCCTACGTCGATTTTGGCATCCAGCGGTGTATTACCAAAACTTAAATTATTTATCTCAAATTCGGAATGCTTGCTATCAAAACCAGTATCAATAACTCCAATAGTTACTGTATTTAAATCTACTTGCCGAGCATTAATAAAATCCCATGTTTTATCTAAAGCTATTTTCAAATAAGCATCCAAGGTGTTAGTTCTTGGTATTGCTTCCCATAAGTTTAGAAAATCTATATTAAAACTGGCCGCTAATGCAGTGGATTTAAGGAATAAAGACAGAAATAATATTATAAAAATAATTTTCTGCATAAACTTCTATTAAATTGCTTTAGGACCAGAAAATATGGATGCAAATATTAATAGAATAATTATAGTTATGTTGATCAAAATTCCGATTCTTGCATATTTATCAAAAGGTCTTAATTTTCTAAATGCAAAAAGGGCGGCAATTATGTTGAACATAAACATGAAAGGCGTATTAAACATTATCAGATAATCAAAAAACGGATCAAATATTTCTAATAGAAATGGGCTGAATACTGCAAAGATAAGTACTAAATATAAGAAAAGATTAACCGTTACTACAATAATTAAATATTTTTTTGACATATTTTATTGACCAACTAAATTCTGTACCACTTCGACTACAAGCGGATTATTTGAATTTTTAATCGCCTGAATTTTACTATTTAATTCTTCGACCGTTTGAGTTGCGATTTCGATTTTGAATATTTTAGGAACTGGTATAAATCCAGTGATTCTTCCATCCACCAAATCAGCCACTTGTTGAACATCTAATGAGGCGATTTCATCTTTGAAAAGAACGAGGATTTCATTGACGATGAATTTAACTCCTTGGTCTTCTACTATCTTCGTCGGATCACTTTCTTTGGAAAAGAAGTCTTGACGAGCGATAATAGAATCTTCCCCAACCTTTATCTCTTTCGCCAAAATCTGACCTCGAAAAGTGATTCGTTCTCCAAGATGGACAGTTGATTTAGGGGCAAGAAGTTTTACAGAAATAAAAGCTTCTTGGCCGATGGCGATAGGTTTGTTCCCAGCAAAGTTTATCTCTAAATCGGTTGCGGAGATATTTACGTTTGGAGCAATAAGAACTTTTTCATTAATTTTCAGTTCTTCTTTGACGTTGATTGCGGTTTTTCCAGAAAAGAGAAGTTTGGAATTGGCGCGGAGTTCAAGTTTATTGAGGTTATAAATGCCTGGATTTAAGGTAAGCGTGATATTCTCCTTGACTTCGATTCTATTAAAATTTCCCGAGTTTAAAGTTTGATCTTCTTTGACGATGAGATCTTGGATTCCGATTGGAAAAGTTGGAATGCTGGGTAACTGGACTACTGGTAAAGATAGTGGAGTTGAAGTTGCACCAAGAATTTCTGAATTTTGGGCTAATTTTAATTCGTTAAAAGAAGCATTGCCATTGATTTGAGTATTTTCTGCGATTTTTATTTTGTCTGAAAAGAGATTGCTGTTGATGATGTTATTTTCTGCAATGGCAATTTCTTTGTTTGCGGCTAAATCTCCGCTTGAGATTTGGACACTATTAGCTAAATGGATTTTGTCTTGGGCAACGAGAACGAATTGATCTAAATTTGTAAAAAGCGGCTGATTGCTGAAATTCAATGCCGCAAAAATAATCCCACCCATAGCAAGCAGAGAAATAATGTGGTGCGGCTTTATATTTTTCATACCTCTCCATTATATCACGCTGAAAGGACTTGCGCTGACGGCCAGGACTTTTAACTTGTCTGGTTCTACGGTATTTATCGGATCATTAGGATCGGCATAACAACCCAGTGATGTCATCGCCCGAGGACTTTATCTCGCTAAAAGCACTTGAGGTTTCATAATTTTGACTAGTTAGACTTCAATTACTACCGGTAAAATCATTGGCCGCCTTTTGGTTTTATTATACAAAAATTGGCCGATTTGGTCGCGAATCAGCGATTTAAGGTAGTCGGCGTCAATGGGTTGAAGTTTAGGAATTCGAAGGGTTATGCCTTTTACCCGACTCCTAATTTCCTCAACCAATTCCTGGTTCTCTCGAAGATAAATAAATCCTCGGGAGATAATGTCAGGGTTTTTCAAAAGCTTCCCAGATTCTCTTTTAAGCGTTGCGATAATCACCACCATTCCTTCTTGCGCCAAAGTTTTTCTGTCTCTTAAAACTACCTCACCTACATCACCAACGCCCAAGCCGTCAATCATTACATAGAAAGCCGGTACATTTTCTTTAGTAACTTTAACTGTATTTTTGGCTATTTCTATCACTTGGCCATTGTCGGTTAGAATCGTATTTTCTTTAGGTATACCTACTTCCTGAGCTAATTCAGCGCCGCGCCAGCGCATAAAGTAATAGCCGTGGATTGGCAGGAAGAATTTTGGTTTAACCATTTTCAAAACCAATTTCAATTCTTCCTGAGGGGCATGACCGCTGGAATGAATGTCAACAATTTTAGAATGAAAGATTTTTGCTCCTTGACGAGCCAAGTTATCCTTAAGATTTTGAACCGCCCGCTCATTACCTGGCACAGTGGAAGAGGAGAAAACAACGGTATCTCCCTGTTTAATCTGTAGATAGCGGTGTTCGCCATTAATAATTTTCATCAAACTAGCGTTAGGTTCTCCTTGGGCACCAGTGCAAAGTATTAGCAGTTTATTGTCGTGGTATTTAGATATTTCTTCTACGGGGATAATGCTTTCGGGGCTGGCTTTTATATATCCTAAACGTCGGGCAATTTGAATATTGGAATACATCGAATAACCACTGATAGCTACTTTACGGTTTAATTTTTGGGCAATTTTTATAATTTCTGCTATTCGATCTAAAAGGGAAGCAAAAGTCCCCACAATAATTCTTCCTGAAGACTTTCTAAATATTTCCTCAAGAGTTCGTTCAACTACTCTTTCCGATAAAGAATAGCCGGGCTCTTCGGCATTGGTGCTATCAAGCATCAAGAGGTGAATGCCCTTATTGCCAATTTTTTCAAATTTTTCTAATTCTGCGTCTTTAGGTTTTCCTTCTTTGTCATGGTCAAACTTGAATTCACCAGGATGGACAATTTTCCCCATGGGCGTATGAAGGATTAAGCCGATAGTATCAGGGATATTATGAGTGACAGAAAAAAATTCTGCACAGAAATATTTTGAAAGCGATGTCACTTTGCCAAATTCAATTGGCTCAATCGACGGCTTAACAGATTTAGGAAATTCTCCTTGGCGTTTTAGAATAATTTCTTTAGTCAGGCGAGTAGTATAAATTTTGGGATTTCCTAAGCGGCCTAAGAGATAGGGGATGGCGCCGATATGATCATAGTGGGCATGGGTAATGATTATCGCTTTAACATTTTGGCGTTTTGCCTCTAAATAAGCAGTATTGGGGATGATATAGTCAATCCCTGGAGTTTCTTCCTCGGGGAATTGAAGTCCCATATCAATCACCACAATCTCATCTCGGTATTCGAAAAACATCATATTGCGACCGATTTCCTCAAGCCCTCCTAAGGCGACGAAACGCAAAACAGGCTCTTTTTTGGGTCGAGAAGTTTTTATTTGTCTGGTTGTTTGTTTAATCATGTTAATTATTTATTTTTATTCAGAAAAATATTTATTGCGAAGAAAGCTGGTAAACTCATTCATTTGCTTATGATAAAGCTCTAATTTATCTTTTTGTTCTTCAGGAGGAAGGATGGCTATTACTTCAGCGCCGAGGCTTTGGATACAAAATCCGCCAAAGCCGCCGATATTTCGGAGGGTTAATCTGGCGTCAAAAGGAACCTCTTTATTTTTATAGAATTCGTCTAGCAGTTCCATCATTCTCTTTTGCTGTTTTAAATTTTCTTTTCTCCACTTTTCTTTTTTTTCTTCGCTTTCTTTCCATCCTTCTGGTTCAGGTGTGCGAATACCAACCCAAGGGAAAGGTTCTCCCCAATCCAAATGTCCTTCACAGGAAGCTCTAGTGGGGAATCCGTATACTTTTAAAGCAACCACTGTTTCTTTAATATTTTTATCAATTTTGTGGCCCAATGAATCAACAATCTTTTCAACCTCTAATTCTGTTTTCTGCCATTTGAGTTCTTTTTCTGATAATTCAGGTTGAGGCTCTTTGTTGAATTTTGGACTTTCTTGGTTCATATGGAGATTTTCTTTTATACTTTTATACTATATGTGCCCCCGGCTGGATTTGAACCAGCACAGCCTTGCGGCTATACGCCCCTGAAGCGCACGTGTCTTCCAGTTCCACCACGGGGGCGGGTCATCTAAGCTTTAGCCATTAGCTTTTTGAATTCCTCAATAACTTTATTTCCGGAATCCGGATTGGTTTTATTTAATTTAGCCAACCAATAACTTGTCCAATTAGAGAGAATAAAAGAAGAAAAAACATTTTTAATTCGGTTGCCTATTCCTTTGATAATGATTGATTCCACACCTTTTCTTTTCAGAAATTTTTGAGTAACTAAAGCTTTCTTTTTAATCTGGTCAGGATCAGAAGGATCCATCAAAAAAATAACAAAAAAGTTTTTATTAAATTCTTTTTGGCTAAAGCCAGCAATCTCATTATGATTGAGCTCGGGCAAAAAATGACAGAAAGCCGGGATACCAGCAGTTTCATTGAAGTTAACTTTCCAATAGTGAGCCAGAAAATAGTTTTGTTTTGAAGCATAGATTAGGGGAATTTTTTGATTTATTTTTCTAGCTAATTTTTGACTCTCAGCTTTAGATTTATAAACATCTAATTTGATATTTGGTATTTTGATTTGCGGAAAGAAGTTCTTCAAAATTTTTAACTCGGCAAAAAGCATATAGCCTGCAGCTTGACGGGGAAGTAGTTTTTCTTTGGGGATAATAATTAAAGGGCAATTTTCTTTTTGGGCTAATTTTCCCAATCGTCCGCCAGTTGTTATAACTGCTTTTAATTTATATTTTTTAGCTCTACTAAAAGAACTTATAGTTTCTTCGGTATTGCCTGAAAAAGAGACAAAAATTAAAAGCGGATTTTTAAAGAAATGATAAGGCAATCCATAGTTTTTCCAGATAATGATCGGAACCGGTATATTAAGTTCTTTAATTAAAGCTTCAATAGTTTCGCCAGCTAAAGCCGAACCACCTACTCCGCAGATAATTATTCCATCAGGTTTTCCAGCTGGGATTTTAATCTTTTGGCCAAGAAAAGGAACGAGACTTAATTGCTTTGGGGAATTAATAATCGCTTGTAGAAATTTATCCATTTATTTAAATTTTTTAATTTGTTTTACTGACCAATTTACACTATCGCTAAATCTTTCTGAAGGGACTGTGATAATTTCAGCATCCAATCCTTTTAATTTATTACTGGTAACATAAAGATAAATAGGCGAGTAAAGAAAAACTGCTGGGCGGTCCTGGGCTATTATCTCTTGGATGCTTGCTAAGTCCTCCAGGCGTTCTTCTTGGTTAAAGTCCTGACGTATTTTTTCAATTAGAGCATCAACAGTTTTATTTTCATAAAGAGCTAAGTTTAGCCCAGGAGGGAATTTTTGGGAAGAATGCCAGAAAGAGAATAAGTCTGGTTCGCTACTTAAAATATTTCCGAAAATTATAGTTTGATAAGAGCGGTTAGAAAAATAATTAGTTTCTATTTCGTTTAAAGAAACGACTTTAAGGTTAACTTTAACGCCTATTCTTGACCAAATTCCTTCTAAGGTCTTAGCTGTTTCAATAAGGATCTCGCTTTGAGGCACAATAAGGTCAAATTCCAAAGACGTTTCTCGTCCCTCAATTACCTTACTCCTGATTTTTTTGTCTTCGTTATTTGCTTTAACCTGCCAGCCAGCCATTTCTAAGATTTCTTCCGCTTTTTTTAGTGAACCGGTTTCTCCTTGGGGCTCATTGGCTTTTTTATTATAACCCTTCATAAAAGGTAAAAGTGGACTTTCGGCGACAAAAGCCTTACCGTCAAATACCTGCTTAACAATGCTTTGTTTATTTAAGGCCACATTAAGAGCAATTCTGACATTTTTGTCTTGAAGTGGTTTAGCTAATGTTTGATTAAAAAAAAGAGCATAATACTTTGGTTGGTATAATTCAACAAGCTGGTAACGACGATAAATTTCTCCTAAATTTTTGGCACTTATCCCTCCAAAGCCGTCAATAAGATGGTTATTAAAAGCTCTGACTAATTCTTCCTCATTAGGATAAAATTTTATAACTAAATTATGAAGATAGGGCTTTTTGTCATAATAATTTTTATTCGCCTCCAGGGTAAATTCGGTAATAAACCCATCACGGCGCTTTTTTACAGATTCGAATTTGAAAGGTCCACTACCAATTGGCGCTAGACCATATTCCGAAAGCCTGATATTTTCTGGTGGAATGTTAGAAAAAATATGTCGCGGGATAATCTTTAGGTCTTTGAGGTTATTTTCAAAAAAATAGTAAGGATTCTTTAAGGTTAATCTTAAGGCCCTCTTGCTTAATCTTTCAACGCTGACTCCCTGCCAGCTAGCAAAAAACGGGCTATGAGCAGAAGGATTTTGAATAGTTTCGATGGTAAAACTAACATCATCGCTTGTTAATTGCTCCCCGTCATGCCAAAAAATATTATCTTTTAAAAAAATATTCCAAACCTTGCCTCCTTCTTCCACTTTAATATCGGAAGCCAAATCAGGGATAGCCCCCCCCTTGCCATTAGTTTTTAAAATGCTGCTGAAGATTAAATTAGATAAATCACGATCAGCATCATTAGCCTGAGAAAAGATAGGATTAATAAAAGTTGGTTGCCCAACAACACCTTCCTTGAATGTCCCGCCCTCAATGGGAATGGTTTGAGTGTTTTGGTTAAACCATTGGGAAAATAAAATAATACCCGAGGTAATAAATAGAGCAATTCCTCCCAAAAGGATTAGCCTTTCTTTTCGGGAAAGTTTCAAAAATACCACTCTTTGAAATTGAGGATCAAAAAATCTCCTCATCCAATGAAAGATATTCATTGCCAATACTAATAGTTCATTTCTTAGTTTTAGCGTTCTTTGCGTTACTTAAACAATTTTATATCAGCTAAAGCCAAGATAATGAATAAAATAGCAAAAATTACTGTAGCGAAGAAGATTATTTTTTCAAGCCCTCGGCGAGTTTGATAAAACTGGCTATCACCACCGAAGACCCCGGAAAGGCCACTGGAACGTTCTTGCAAAAGAACAAAAATAATAAGGGCAACCGAGACAACGATTTGAGCAATATTTACAAATAACTCCATTTTTAATAGCCTAATTTTTTATAAGGGCCTTATTGTATTTTCTAAATTAAGAGAAATTATAAGACCTTCGGTGTCTGCAAATTTTGACGATTGAAGATTCGTTTAGCCGAAAAGTTTATAATTAAATTAACGAAACCAATAATTAAAGTGGCTAATAGTAAAGCTTTAACTCCGCTAATATTAATAAAATCCGAGAATCTGTCAACAAGATAAAGGCTGATAGCGTTAATGATAATAATAAAGAGGCCTAACGTCAAGATAATTAAAGGACTAAAAATCAATTTTAAAAGAGGACGGATAAATAAGTTAATAAGGGTTAAAATGAAAGAAACAGTCAAAACAGCAAGAAAATCTTCCTGGAGAGAAAAACCTTTTACAAAATAATTAGCAGCCAAGAACGCTATGGCATTGGAAAAAATATTAAAAATAAATCGAGCTAAAATCTTCATCTCCGAAGCTATTTAGGGGAGAAATTTTAATAAACTTTTTCCTGTCATCTCTTCTGGTATAGCAATATTTAATAAGTCTAAAATTGTTGGAGCGACGTCAGAAAGTGACCCGATAACATTTTTTTCTTCAATTTCGGCTTGAGCTTCGCTTTTTATTTTTTCAAACTCCTTAGCTATAAAATAAACGGGGACGGGGCTGGGGTCGTGTTTGGTTTCTATTTCCCCACTCAAGGGATCAATCATTCTTTCTATGTTACCATGGTCAGAGGTAATAATTAAGAAAAGATTTCGACTAAGAGCTGCTTCTTTAAGTTTGGTCAATTCTTGGTCAAGCGTCTCAGCCGCTTTAATAGCAGCATCAAAATTCCCGGTGTGGGCTATCATATCCGGGTTAGCATAATTCATTAAAATAAAATCGTAGATATTTTCTTCAATAGCGCCAATGACCCTAGCGGTGATTTCTTTAGCCATCATTTCCGGGTATTCATCATGGAAAGGCACATTTCTTGAAGGCACCAAAATCCGATACTCATTAGGGAAAGCATTTTCTTTAAGGCCGTTAAAAAAATAAGTAACGTGGGCATACTTTTCGGTTTCCGCAACCCTTATCTGAAGTTTTCCATTTTCCGAGAGCACTAAGCCCAGCGGTTTTTTGATGGTATCGGGAGGAAAAGCTGCGGGAACTTCAAACTCTTCCCCATAGGGAGTAAAGGTAACAATTTTTAGATTCTCTAAAGGTTTTCTTCGAAATTGGGCAAATCTAAGATTAGTAAAAGGTTCTAATAATTGACGGATTCTGTCTTTTCGAAAATTAAAAAAAATCAGAACATCGCCCGATTTAATAAGTCCTTGGGGATCGACAACGGTTGGAGTAATAAATTCATCAGAGCGATTTTCGGCATAATTTTTTTTAAAAATTTCTTCTAAGTTATTTTGAAAGGTTTGTCCCGAAGAATCAGGCGCCGTTAGAGCTTGATAAGCTCTTTCTGTTCGATCCCAATGTTTATCGCGATCCATAGCATAAAAACGGCCGGCGATACTAGCGATTTTAATTTTAGCATTATATTTTTTAATATCTTCCAAAAGTTTTTTCACTAAACCCAGGCCGGATCGAGGCGGGCTATCTCGACCGTCGGTAAAAAGATGGAGATTGATTTTAGAGATATTTTTTTTCTGGGCAAATTCTAAAAGCGCGATTAAGTGTTCATAAGCACTATGGACATGTCCTTCCGATAAGAGACCAATCAAATTAAGAGCCGAATTATTCTTTTGGGCATAATCAAAACCCTCTTCTAAAGCTGCATTTTGAAAGAAAGTTTTATCCCTGACAGCCAGAGTAATTCGTGGATAATTTTGATAAAGAACCTTGCCAGCTCCTAAGGTTAAGTGTCCTACCTCGCTGTTGCCTTCTTCGCCCCAAGGAAGCCCGACAGTCACTCCTGAAGCCTGAAGGGCAGCAATAGGCCAGTGGCTTTTAAGGTAGTCAATTGTCGGCAATTGAGCTTTGCTTAAAGGGTTGCTAATATTTTTGGGAGCTATCCCCCAGCCGTCAAGAATGGTCAAAATAACAGTCCTTTTCATTGATTTTTAATATATTATTTGTAAGATTTCCTAGCGTTGTTTGCATTTTCCCAGCCAGCAATTCGCCCGAAAACACGCTATCAATTTCCCCAGTGCCTAAGCCGCTTCGCGGCCGGCATCCCGGCACTTCGTGCCTAGGGACGAGGAAATTGCGCTCGCTCTCGGCCTTGCTCGTCCCGCTAAGCGGGACACCATGCCCGGACTTCGGCTGAGCTCAGTCGAAGCCCTCGGCCTCCGAGACGGTTTTCTCAGCGAATTGCTGACTGGGGCTGGATTAGGCATTGAGTATTGTAAATAACGCTAAGATTTCTTACATTTTATTATAACAGAATAGTCTTGGTTTAGGATATCTAGATTTTGACTTTTTGTTTTTATTAAGTCATAATTTAGGCAAAAGGTTTGAGAATTATTTTTTAATTATTTAATTTATTATATAGTTCCTAAGTAATTCATAAATTTATTACTTTTTTAACAAGTTTATGGAGAAATTAGTGAATAATTCTTATGGCTTATTCAAACTCGTTTTTTTTAATCGGGGGCTTTCTCCTATTGATAGGAGGACTTTTGGGTTACTTTCTAAGGCAGGTAGCGGCTGTTCGTCAGGCAAATTCTATCGAGCGAAAAATCAAATCTCGACTAGAGAGCGCTAAGACCGAAGTTAAAGAACTAATCTCGGCTGCCAAAGATCAGGCAACGGCTATAGTTGATGAGGCGAAAAATGATGAGAAGCAACGGAAGCTTCAAATTGCTAAACTAGAGGAGCATCATCTTAAAAGAGAGGAATCTTTAGATCGCCGTTCAGAAGAAGTCAACGCTCGGGAACAATTTTTAAAAGAAGAAATCAATAAGTTAAGAGAGGCTAAAACGCAAATTGATGTCTTTCGTCAGAAGGTCCTTTCAGAATTAGAAAGGATAAGTAAGCTTTCTCAAACCCAAGCTAAAGAAGAACTCTTTAAAAATTTAGAAAAAGTCCATCAAGAAGAGGTTTTTGCAGCTTTACAGAAAATAGAAAAACATCGGCAACAGGAGATTGAACAGAGGGCTTTTAACATTATGGCAACAGTTCTTCAACGTTATGCTCGGTCTCATGTGAGCGAATTGACTACGAGCGCAGTTACTTTGCCTAGTGACGAAATGAAAGGGAAGATTATTGGCCGGGAAGGCAGAAATATTAGGACCTTAGAGCGTCTTACGGGCGTTGAAATTATTATTGATGAGACTCCAGAAACCATTACCATTTCCTCTTTCGATCCCTTGCGTCGAGAGATTGCTAAAAGCGCTATTGAAAAATTAATTAAAGACGGTCGCATTCAGCCAGCTAGAATTGAAGAGAAAGTAGAAGAGGCTACTTCGGAGATTAACAATCGAATCATTCAAGCTGGTGAGGCAGCAGTTTATGAAGTAGGAATTCTGGATTTGCCAAAGGAAATTATCCAGCTTTTGGGAAAATTGCAGTTTCGAACCAGCTATGGCCAAAATGTACTTCTTCATTCTGTTGAATCTGCTCATTTAGCTGGGATGTTAGCTTCAGAATTAGGAGCGAATGTTGAGGTAGCTAAAAAGGGAGCACTTTTACACGATATTGGTAAAGCAGTGGATCACGAGGTTGAAGGCACACATTTAGAATTAGGTCGGAAAATTCTTAAGAAATACGGAGTAGAAGAGGCGGTAATTAAAGCTATGGAGCCGCATCATGAGGATTACCCCTTCGCTACTCCCGAAGCCTTTATTGTAGCTGCGGCTGAGGCGATTTCCGCTAGTCGGCCGGGAGCAAGACGGGATACGTTTGAAAATTATCTTAAGCGCTTAGAAGAATTAGAGAGAATAGCAATGAGCTTCGAGGGTGTAAAAACTGCTTATGCTGTTCAGGCAGGCCGGGAGTTAAGAATTTTTGTGGTGCCAGAAAAGATTGATGATTTCGGTGCCTTAAAATTAGCCAGAGATATCGCTGCTAAAATTGAATCAGAGTTAAAATACCCTGGCGAGATTAAAGTTAATGTTATTAGAGAGATACGAGCAGTAGAATATGCCAGGTAGTGAAAATATTGGTAAAATGTTGCTTTTTTGCTTATAATAATTAATAATTAAGCTAATATTGATAATTAAGCTGAAAGGTCGAACTAAATAAAATTTAAGCCACGCTGGGCGTGGTAAACTATCTTAGACGTGGTAAGAAAATTATGACTAAAGACGGATTAATAGAGGAAGTTTTAAAAATAACTGGTCTTAGCAAAAAGGATGCTTCTATTGCTGTCAACGGCGTATTTGATACTATTACTAAAGCTTTATCTCGAGGAGATGAAGTAGCGATTACCGGTTTTGGGAGCTTTAGAGCCGTTAAAAGAGCAGCCCGGGCAGGCGTTAATCCTAAAACTGGCGCCAAGATTCAAATACCAGCCTCAACTAAACCCAAATTCAGAGCAGGCAAGGCCTTAAAAGAAGCAGTTAAATAAGCGTTCGGTAAGAGTTTTACTCAATTACACCCCAAAATTAATTGGGGTGTAATTGTTTTAGTGAGTTTTAATGAGGCCTTGACTAATTAAATCAGCCATTTTAAGGAATAAAGTATAAGCGGCTTTTATTTTGCTATTGGATTCGGTTACTGAATTTTTAAGATTTTCTATAGTCTCCTCTCTAATTTTTTCTTGTTGAGCGGTAATTTCCGAAGAAGTCGCTGAAGAACTTGAAATTATCGTAGAAGTTGAACCTATAATTTCGGGCGTTGTTTCCATTTCAGAATTTGTCGATGTTTGATTTTTAATAGACGTTGTCGCTAAAAGCAATGAAGGAATCTCTTCAAAAGTGGAACTGGTTTCTGCTGTGCTTGAGGGGGCTTGGGCAAATAAAGCGGTCAATAAATCACTGGCTTTTTTATTTAATAAATTACCCAACTCAATACTTTCAACAGCCTGACTCAATATTTTATCTAATTTAGCGGTATTAAAACCAAGGCCTCCCAACTTCTTAAGGTCTGCCCTGATCCTTTCCGATCTTTTCTTGGCAAGTTCAATTATTTTAGTTTCTTGAGAAACTAAAATAGCCGAAAGAGCTCTTTGGATGCTGGCTTCATAGGTCGCTTGGCGGAAGTTTTTAATATTTTTGGCTAATTCTTTAATTTCGTCTTGGCTTTGGACGCCAGTAATTTTTTCGCTAACTTCTAAATACCAGAGTTCTACTGCCTGGAGATCTTCGGTAATTACTTTTTGGTAATTTTCTGAGGTGACGAGATTTTTAACCTTTTCAAGAAGTTCTTGGTTCTCTTTGATGGAAAGGTCAATTATTTCTTTTAGAACTTGCTTGCCGACTTCAATTTCTTTGAGCTCTTGTTCTTGGTCAGTTAGATTTGGTTCTTCTCCAGCTGAGAAAAGTCTCTCCAATGTTTTTTGAATCTGCTCAACGATTGTTTCAGTTTTTTTGGTAGTAGATTCTTTTTCCGAGCCCAACGCCAATTGACCAGCGCCTTCGCTTTTAGGGTTTTCAGGGCTTGGTTCTATTGATGAAACTTGCCCAAACGAAAAATAAACTGGCGTTAATACCAGGCTGAAAACTAATAAATTGATAATAAGTAATCTCTTTAAATTCATAAACTTTTTATTATATTACAGGAGACTGTCCAAGAGCTCGTTTATTTTGGGGTTGCGGATTTCGTTCTCCTCGATTCGATATGAATCAACCTTCTTTTCTATTAATTGGGATTCTTTTTCCAATAATTTGGTATTTAGAGAATTAGACCGCTCCTGAGAGATTTGGTTGAGGGCTAAGCCGATTTGCTTTTCAGTTTCCTGCCAATAACTTATCTCGCTCAAATAAATATTAATATCTGAGTTCGTTTGCTCGTCGTTAAGTTTATCTTTATCGAGGCTAGCGAGATAGGGGAGATAGGCGCCTCTAAAATTAATTATTGTTAGAACGATAAGACCGATGATTACCGCTAGTGAAAAGCCCAAACTTAGCCTTAGATTATTAGAAAATAATTTGCTAAATAGGCTTGAAATCTGGCTTGATGGAGAAACTAAAATAAGCCGGCGGCGAAGGTTGCTTGAAAAGTATTGATCCGGCTCAATATTTTTTAGATTTTTTATTTGTTTGATTAAATCAGAATTTTTCATTTTCTAGGATTTTTTTTAAAGACTTGATCGCTCGATGCTGAATGACTTTTGTGGCGCCTTCAGTTTTTCCTATAATTTTGGCGATTTCTTGATGGCTGAGATTTTCGACAAATCGCATCAGTAAAACATCTTGTTGGTCTTGATTTAGCTGCCTAAGGGCTTGCCAAACTTTTTGAATCTGCAGTTCTTTGTCTAAAGTTGTCTCTAAGGCGAATTCTGTTTTTAAGCTTTCTTTTAAACTTGGATTGCTTAAAGTAAGAACCACTTTCTTAGTTCGCCAATAATCAATAACGGCATTTCGGGCAATTCGGTAAAGCCAGGATGAAAATGGCTGTTTGGGGATGAAACCACTAATATGTTGCCAGGCATTTAAAAAAACCCGCTGGCAAATGTCTTCAGCCTCTTGGCGATGATTTACTTTCAAAAGGACAAAGCGATAAATTGGTTTAAGGTGTCGGTCATATAATACAGCAAAGGCTTCCGCATTACCCTTTTGGGACTGCTTAATTAGCTTTATTTCATCTGGCTGTCTCTTAGAATTATCTTTTGAATCTTCTGACATATAAAACGAATTGGCAATAACTTTGGTTACTCCGTCTTTAAAGATAATCCCAGTTTTTAACCCAAATGTCAAAGATCAGGGGAGTTTTTCAATAAGTTGAGCTTCTTCTTGAAGGCCTTCAAAGCCCTCGAATTTTATTTTATCTTGGGGCAGCGGAGGAGTGCTTGTTTGTTCTTTTGAGTTCGAATCGGGTTTTTGCTGTAAGGTAGTTGGGGGGTTTAAGAGCGCCTCTTGAGAGGGCGCATTCAAGACCTTAGGAAGTTCATTAGTTTTTGGGGGCTTGACTAAAAGGGACAAAAAATAAAATCCTAATAGTAAAAAAGCAATTAAAACTAGACCGCCGAAAAGTTTATTTTTGAGAAATTGTTTGAAATTCATAATTCTACGAATATACGAATAATAATATTTTATTTTAACAGGAAAAATGATAAAATAAAAGACCGAAAATGGGTTCATAGTTCAATGGCAGAACGACGGTCTCCAAAACCGTTAATGGGGGTTCGACTCCCTCTGGACCCGCCAGTTCGGTCGCCGACGCTTCATAGCTTTAGCGATGGAACGCGGGCAGGCAAAAGCGGACTTCGGAGTCTACCCCGAAGCGAACTTTGTTCTGCTTTTGGGTTCGAATCGGGGTACCCCCGCTGAAAACATTGACGAGCTTTCCAAATACCTATAAGATTCAGCTTTAAGGTTTAAATTCAAATTTCGGTTATTTCGACGATCGTTGAAATAACCGAAATTGATAGCCATTATATAAATTTGACAAATATATATAATATGCTATAATTATTATTTGAAATAGGCAGTTCTTTTAAAATATAGTTAAAAAAAGAAAATTTACTTGCTATACAACCAATTAACTGGTAAGCCTGGGGTCCTGCTATGGTGGCGGGATGAGGGGCGAGCCGAAAAAGAAAGGAGATTGCGATGTCGAAAGATATATCGGCAATCATGAGCGGAATGGGAGTTGGGATTTCTATCCTTGATTCCTTGGTAAAGAAAGTGAAGAAGCGTGGCTTGACTGATGAAGATATACACAAACTCGCCACGCCGGAAGGTGATGAACTTCTCGAAAAGCTCGCCGACCTTATGGTTGAAAACTTTCGCCCGAAACACCCCTCCTTCTCCTTCATTGTCAGCTATGACCGTCCAATCGAGGAAGGCCTGAAAGCTGGAAAGTACGATTGGGTAAACTCTGACATCAATTCAGATCACTTTCCAACCATAAAGACAGGCACAACTGAGGTTACAATTCAACTCGTCCACTTCAACCGGAGCATTTCAACCGAGGAAGCGCTTCAGGAACTTGACAAGCAAGGCCTGCGGCCAGCAG
>CAYISL010000001.1:0-20347 GCA_964366075.1 uncultured Candidatus Saccharibacteria bacterium | reverse complement strand
TAGGCAGGCTTACAAGCTTTTATGTCGCTCTCCATACAAAAAGCCCGTGAGAAAGTTATTGA
Organism: uncultured Candidatus Saccharibacteria bacterium; assembly: GCA_964366075.1. Lineage (GTDB taxonomy): Bacteria > Patescibacteriota > Minisyncoccia > UBA6257 > CAYISL01 > CAYISL01. The sequence goes on along the minus strand of CAYISL010000001.1, from coordinate 20,285 downwards.
ATTATTGAAAAGAGTTTATCCAAATTTCGGATAGCAACATTTTTTATACTTAATTGGTTTTCCTGTTATAGAATCTTTCTTTCCGCAAGGACAGGGGTCGTTGCGGCCGATTTTTTCGCCAGGTTTTCTGCTGGCAGGTTGGATATTTCCTTGATTCGCTGTTGACTCGGCAACACTTTTATACCAATCTTTCCGAAAGACCGTGGAGAAAAATAGGCCTTCAAAATTAGAAAAGAGGTCTTGAAATAACCGGTGGCCTTCGCGGCGGTATTCCACCAAGGGATCGCGCTGGCCGTAAGCGCGGATCCGCACCGACTCCCGCAAAGCTTCCATATTTTCAAGATGATCCATCCAAAGCATATCTAAAATTCTTAGCATCAAAATACCAATCGCTGTTGGTGGAATTTCAACTTTTAATTCTATAAATTTTTGCTTGGCTAAATTAAAGACTATACTTTCCAAGTCCTGACGAGCTTTCTCTGGCTGACTATTTATAAATTTATCTTTATCCAAAATTTCTTGATTATTAACATCAAGTAAGCCGATATTTAAAAGATTAGAGCGTAACTCATCCCACGACCAATCTTCAATTAAAGGCATTTGAGAGGCAGATAAGACAAATCTGGAAATTTGATTTTTACAAAATTCTTCAGCCATTTGCCAAATCTGGTCACTGCCTCCAAGAAGAATTTTCTGGCGCTGACTGTAGACAGCTTGCCGTTGTTTATTTAAAACATCATCGAATTCTAAGGTATATTTTCGAGCATCAAAATTAAGACCCTCTACTTTAGACTGGGCTTCGCTAATGGCTCGGGAAACAATCTTCGCACTGATAGGCATATCTTCTGGGACTTTGAGAGTTTCCATCATGCCCTTTAATCTCTCACCACCAAAAATCCTTACTAAATCATCATCCAAAGAAAGAAAAAATTGCGACGATCCTGGATCACCTTGTCGACCACTGCGACCTCTCAATTGGTTGTCGATTCGGCGCGCCTCGTGCCGTTCAGTGCCAATCACATGAAACCCCCCTAAGGCAACCACCTTATCGCGTTCTTGTTGATCAGGGGGATTGCCACCAAGAATAATGTCGACTCCCCGACCAGCCATATTAGTAGCCACAGTGACAGCTCCTAATCTTCCGGCTTGAGCAATAATTGCACCTTCGCGTTCGTGATTTTTAGCATTTAAAATCTCGTGTCTTATGCCCCCTTCTTGGAGCAAGCGGGAAATGAACTCGTTTTTTTCAACTGAGGTTGTTCCAATAAGCAGGGGCTGGCCTTTCTGGTGTCGTTCTCGAATTCCCTCTATTAAAGCCGCATATTTAGCTGGGGCAGTTCGAAGAATTAGATCTGGCAGTTCTTTTCGGATCATCGGCCGATTAGTAGGGATACTGATAACTTCAAGATTATAGACCTTATGAAATTCTTCAGCTGAAGTCTGGGCAGTACCAGTCATTCCGGCTAGCTTCTTATACATTCGGAAATAATTTTGAATAGTGATGCTGGCTAAAATTTTTGATTCTTCCTTAATAACCACTCCTTCTTTGGCTTCAATGGCTTGATGCACTCCTCCAGAAAATCTCCGGCCAAAAAGCATCCGTCCGGTGAATTCGTCAACAATGATAACTTCTCCATTTTTTACTACATAATCGCGATCGAGAAAAAATAGAGCCTTAGCCCGCAGACTTTCTTCAAGATAGTGAACCAAGCGGAAATTTTCCGGGTCATAAAGATTTTTGATCCCCAGCATTTTTTCCACTTTTTCAATGCCGGCTTCGGTAATGCTGACCGCTTTCAATTTTTCATCCACCGTATAGTCTTCCGGGGCATTCAATTTTTGAGCAACTTTAGCAAAAGACTTATAAAGATCAGCAGCTGGTCTGTCCGGAACAACGATTATCAAAGGAGTCCTGGCTTCGTCAATTAAGATACTGTCTACCTCATCGATGATTGCATAATAATGTTTTGTTCCGGAAGAATTTCCTCGGGCCTGAGCTTGATCTTTTAAGCTGTACACCATATTATCTCTCAAATAATCGAAGCCAAATTCATGATTGGTTCCATAAAGAATATCTGCCAAATAGGCCTCTTTTCTACTTACTGGGCGTAAAAATTCGTGAACAACTTTGAAACCACCTATGACATCACGCTCTTTGTCTTTTTCCTCAACTGTTTGAGGCTGATAAGTTAGATCGTAAATATAAGCTGATTCATGACTTAAACACCCAACTGATAAACCAAGAGCATAATAAATCTGTCCCATCCAGACTGTGTCACGCTGGGCCAGGTAATCATTAACAGTAACAATATGAACGCCTTTGTCAGCGAGGGCGTTAAGATAAGCCGCTAAAGTAGCGGCCAAAGTCTTCCCTTCGCCAGTCAACATTTCGGCAATTTTGCCTTGATGGAGAACTATACCAGCCATTAACTGAACATCAAAGTGACGCTGGCCCAACGTCCGTTTAGCCGCTTCTCTAACCAAAGCAAAAGCCCTTACTAAAACCGCCTCAAGATTTTCACCGCCAGCTACAAGTTCTTTAAGTTTTTTTGATTCCTCTTTTAAGGCTTGGTCGGAAAGTTTGCCTATTTCCGGCTCTAAATCATTAATCGCAGCCACTGCCTTATTTAGTTCTTGGAGAAAATTTTGATGAGGATTAAAAATTTTCTTAAGCAAGTTAGACATTGATAATTAAATATTGACCGTTAATCGCTAGACTTTATTCACGGGCTTTCGGGATCTTCCTTATAAGTTCTTTATATTTTTTAATTTCTCTCTGAAGTTTGTCTTTTATTTGATCAATAGCAACTCGGATATCGAAATCTTCGGATTCAACTCGTAAAATTTTACCAGGCAAACGTAAATCGGCCTCCGCCCGAAACACTTTCCCCCTGCGATGGTGCTTTGTTGTGCGGGAGATTTCCAGCCAAATTTCAGCTACTCCGTCCTTATCAAACGATTTTATAAATCGAGCCAGAGAGCCAATTTTTTGCTCTATATATTGATTAATAGGAGGTGTTAAATCTAAATATTTCGCTCTGGTGTTAATTTTCATATTTTCCAGATAACTATAATAACCAATTATACCAGGTAGTAGAAATTCGACAATTTATCAAAAAGAATTTTTCTTAAGAAAAATTCAAGTCGAATTTTCCCTGCCTGCCGGCAGGCAGGACTACCTGGTATAGCATAAAATCCCTCTCAAATTTGAGAGGGATTTTATAAAAGCACTGAGCGGCTCAGATTAGAAGATTTATCTCCTTTTCTTGCCCCCCTTCTTTTTCGCTACCTTTTTTTTCTTTGCCATTAATTTTTTACTCTCCGAAGAGAAATGTTTAATGACAATATCTCTTTCTAATTGCCGACTACGCGATTAGAGAAAAATATTTAAAAATGCTCTTGCATCTAAATTATAACAAATTATTTTTAAAAATAATTGTGGATAACTTTTATTGCTCCTAGAAATTTCGAACTAGTTTAGATTACGTGTTCTATTTCTTCTTCTAAGCTAACATTAAATTTTTTTTTAACTCCTTTCTTTGTTAAAGCAATTAATTTTTCAACATCTTTAGCTCTCGCATCTAAAACATTAACAATGAAATTAGAATGTTTAGGTGAAATCATGGCTCCACCAAAGGAAATTCCTTTTAAAGAACATTCCGAGATTAAGTAAGCACTGGGTATGACCGGTATGGGATCATTTTTTATAACCGGCATTAGTTTTTGTTGCCATTTTTTAGAAAATTTATCAAAAGGAACATTTTTGAAAATACTTCCTATATTAGGATATTCAAGGGGGTGATTTGATATTCGATAATAAATTTTCTCTTCAATTGCTTTTTTTATTAATTCTCTTTCTCCCTTTTTGAAATAAAGGGTAGCTTCAATAACTACTTCTCCATTGTTTTTAAAAATGCTATGACGGTAATTAAATTGGCATTGGGCTTTCGTTCTTTTTATAATCTCTGGCTTTTTCTTTTTAACATCTAAACTAACTACCTCCTTTATTAAATCTTTTATTTCTCCATTAAAAGCACCGGCGTTCCCTCGTATTGCGCCGCCTAGTGACCCAGGTAAACCCCCAGCCCATTCTAATCCTGAAAGTGAGTGTTTTAGAGCGTACCCAATTAAGTCCTCCATTAAAACGCCCGCTCCTGCTTTAATGATTAGAGATTTAGGATTTTTTAGGTAATCAATATCCATTTTAATAACTAAACCGCGAAAGCCCTGATCGCTAATTAATACATTTGTTCCTCCTCCAAGGATAAAAATTGGTAATTTCTTTTTACGGCCCTCTTCAACCGCTTCTATTAAATCATTGACATTTCTCGCTCTAAAAAAATAGTCTGCCCTACCACCAATTCGATAGTTATTAAAAAACCTCAGATTAACTTCTTCCTCAAATTTTATTATCCCTTTTGCTCTCATTATGTAAAAATCCTTAAAAATCGCGAGGGGCGCAAGGTGGTTTACTCCAATTCACAGTGTTGAATGAGTGCTCGTTCCTTACGCCCCACTATATTATATAACTAAACTGAGGAAATTTAAAAAAACCAACCCCGACTTAATGTCAGGGTTGGCCCACTGTAAGATGGGTTTTCCTTGATTAGTATAACCACCAAGGAAAACTCAGCACTCATTCAAGAATAAGTATAAGCCAAGAGGCTAAAAAAGTCAAGTTTAGTTATCCCCAAAATGGTAATTTAGGCAAATTAAAAAGAGCCACTGTTGAGATTAATAAAATTGCTTTGCTTTTAGTGGCTCTTGTTGTTCCGAGATCTTTACTCCCTTTCTTCATTTTTTTCTCCCCTCTGGTTCTTTTGGATTACGAGATCGCCGTTCTGAAGAATGTTAATTTGTGCCACCCTTTTTAAATCCACTCCTTTCCGAAATTCTTCGGCTATTTTAGCAGGCAGACTATTCATCAATTCGAAATAGAGTCGGTTGCCTTGAAGTTTGATTCGCCGAACCTGACCAGTATACATCCCGCTGTCAGATACTTCGACTCGCAGTATAAATCCTTGCTGAATAATTCCAAGAAGATTTTTGATGGCCTCCAAAATTTCGGAGTCCTTAGAGGAAAGAGGAGGGCCTTTGTTATCTCGGAACCGTTTTCCTTGATCTCTTCGGTAGTGATCTAGAAGAGAATTAAGGAGATTGATGTCCATCCTTTTCATATCCATCTTTCTCACCACCTTTCTCTTAGATTTAAGGATCTACTATCAAGTTAGCAAAACAAAAAAGATTGTCAAATAAAAACTCCCTAAAAGGAGGTGCATTCAAAAAAGGCTGGGTTTTTCGGTCCTCTTTGTTTGCTACCCTTTAGGGAGTAAAAATAAAGTCATTGACTTTATTTCAGTAAGACCATCTTTCTGACTTCGCTAAAATTGCCAGTGGTTAGTTTGTAGAAGTAGACGCCGCTGGAGACATCATTGCCGGTCTTATCCTTACTATCCCAGCTGATTACATTTAAGCCAGGCTCGCCAATACCCTCATAAACTCTTATCAACTGCCCCGTTATATTATAAATTTCTAATTTAAAAGGGCTGCTGGCTGGTAAGGTAAAACTGATAGTGGTAGTTGGGTTAAAAGGATTAGGATAATTTGAACACAAACTAATCTCTGTTGGTAATTCTTTTTTGACAGAATCGGCAGAAATAGGATCAACGCTTCCCACACTAAAAAGCCTAATTCCTTCCTCTGACTCTGAAAAATTAGGCGGCTCTGTAAACTCTAAGGCGACTATGGGCCTGAAATCAGCTTTAATCGGCTTATCAGTAAACGGGATCACCACCTTGATTGTTTTTTTGTTGTTATCAACAACTATCCTGCCGTTTGGCATTTCGGCAGCATCATTAACAAAGTGAGCATTAATACATTCTACATTCGATCCTGACTCGGCAAATTTCAGAGCCAAAGACAAACCTCCAAGAACATCGCTGTTCAATAAGGAAATTAGTGCTCTTTTGCCCCCTCCCCCTGTTAAGACAATCACTCGATAATCAGCTTCCCACCACTTGCTTAAATTATCGGATTCAGTTTCTAAACAAATCTTCCATTCAGTAGCACTACAGACGCCCTGCCTAACACCAGTACCAGGTTCTGTTCTTCTTACTACTTCAGCTTCTCTCACTTCCCCCCCCGCTTCTGCTGGTAGCACCACCAAAGGTACCAACAAAAACGCCCACAAAAGCAGTGCTACTATAAAACTCAGATGTGCCATTACTGCCCGAATTCTATAGCTTTTCATCGTTTAAAACCTCCTTTCTTCTTTTACTTATCTTTCTGGTTTATTTATTTTTTAAAGAGTTTACCCCAAATTTTCTTTGCTTTTTGAGGGGCGGCGTACCTGTAGCATCTGAACATTTCCTCCTTTAACTGCCTGTAGCTGTTTAGCCGTGACGCACAGGTACGCCGTTTTAGAATGATTGGGTAAGTTTATAGTATTCTTTTAATAAAAACCTGTCAACCCTAATAACTTATTCCCACAAATGAATTTACTCCTCGCTTCTTAATCTTTGAAGCATCTCTTTCTCCACTATTTCTCGGGGCCGGCCGTAATTTAAGCGCGAAAGAGACCTTACCTTCCCCTGAACTTCGGGTTTAAAATCTTTGGATAGCAAAGTCTTAATATTAAAAGGTTTAGTAGTCTCGCCATCAATAAGGAGCTTGATGTAAGCATGAAAATTATCAATGTTAACTAAATCATTAATAGTGAGATCGGGTTCAAAATCTTTAATTAATTCTTGGGCATCTGGAGCGCCGACTCGGAAAACTATTTTAGAACCGACATTACCAAAAACAGCATTTTTAATTTCATCGGTTAATTGAGCAATAAATTGGTGAGCCATAATTAGGTTCAGATGATATTTCCGAGCTTCAGAAAGAGTAATCGCTATTGAAGGAGTAGTGAAATTCTGGAACTCGTCAATGTAAAGATTGAAATCTCGCCGGTTCTCTTGAGGAATATCGGTCCGTGATAGAGCGGCCATTAAAATTTTCCCTACGACAATCATCCCCAGAAGACCGGCATTAATCTCACCGATTCGTCCTTTAGAAAGATTAACTAACAAAATTTTGCCCTGGTCCATTAACTCTCGAAAATTAAAAGCAGATTTCACTTGGGCAATAATTGGTCGGACATAGTCATTGGTCAAAAAATTACCAAATTTAGAAGTAATATAGGGCGTCATATTAACTAAAGAAGCTTCACCGCCAACTTTTACCGCTTCTTTTTCCCAAAAATCGATGACCGTAGGATTACTAATTCTTGATAATTTTAATCGCCGCCAGTTGTCATCAGTAAAGACTCTCGGTACCTCCATTAAAGTAGAAGGGTGTTCAAAGTCTTCCATTAAAAGCAGGAGAGCATTTCTCATATACTGCTCAAACATTGGCCCCATATGCTCTGCTAAGAATAACTTATTAAAAATCCCTTGAATTTCATTAACGATAAAAGTCTTTTCTTCTGGACGTTGGGGATTGTGTTCGATCATATTTAAACCGACTGGCATTTCTACATCTGAAGGATCGAATAAAATCACATCCTTGAAACGATTCTCGGGGATAGAACCCAATATTATTTCGATTAAATCACCATGCGGGTCAATTACTGCTAAACCCGCACCAGTTTTAATATCCTGTTTTGCTAATTCCGTAATGAAAGTTGATTTACCCGTACCAGTTTGACCAACTAAATAGAGGTGACGTCGACGGTCGTCTTCTTTTATTTTGACAAGCCGTTCTTCTCCTCGATAAAGGCTTACCCCTAAAAAGAGGCCTTCTTGAGGAAGATTAGAAGGCGGAGGAAGCTCTCGGGCTTTCAACCATTTAACCCTCGGAACTTCAGTAGTTGAAAGAGGGAAATGCCAAAAAGAAGCAATTTCTTGGCTGTTCAGGACCATTGTTTGACTGGGATCAAAATTGCGGAAAGAAAAATTAAAAACTAATCTTTGTTGATTTTTGGGTGAAACCGCCAAAAAATTATTTCTCAAAGGAGTGGCAAACTGCTCAAAAGAACCGTTGAGGCTTTCTAAAATAGAGTTAGCCCGCTCTCGAGTGGGAGCCGAAGCCAAAAGTCGTAAATTAACCAAAAATAAGGGTTTTTCAATTTTGCTCTCTAAGAGTTTAACATTTGGTTCGTCAATAAAGACCGCTTCTTTCTCTTCTTTTTTTTGAGGCGGGCTTAGGGCTTCTAAAACTTCTTTGGCGCTAAAACTCAAACCACCTAAAGCTTCTTTTAATGAACCACCTTTCCGGAGATGTCCTAAAGCTTTAAGTGGTTTATCTTTAAATTTCTTAGGGGCTTTTTTAATAATTAACTGAATAGTAGTCCCCTCGGTCTCTTTATCCAGTTTAGCTAAATTGCCAAGAATAGGCTCAAAAGGGTCTTTAGTGAAATTATCGTAAGTTTTTATCGGCAAGCTGTAATTTTCAAAGAGGTTTAAATAGGTACCTACTGCTTCGCCTTGGGGATTGAAAATATTATAGTCTTCTACTGCCTCTACTTGAGCTCCAGACCAAAACCCTTGAATTTGTTTTTTTATAAAATCAGCTAAATTTTTGGGAGCGGCAACATAAAAGTAAATTTCGTCGCCGATATGATGAACTGCTGATTCAAAAATAATCGGTTGTTTCTCTTGAGCAATATTAGCCAAAAACTGTTCAAAAAAAGCTATTTCATTTTTAAAATCTGTTTCCTGAGATTTTTCTTTTCCTGGTCGCGGTAATTTTACCAAAAATAAAAGGTAGTCGAGATTTAATTGAGGTCCTTTAATGAACCTTCTCAAGAAAAAGATTAAAAAAACAATTCCTGCTATTATTACTAAAAAAATTAAGAAATTAATATTAGATAGCATTTCTTTTTTTAAGTTCTTGGAGAATTTTAAAAGTCAAAGTATCATGAAAAGCATCTATTAAAAATGGCTGATTTATTTTAATAAGTTGATTGAGAGCTGCTTTTAATCCTTTTTGTTCGCTAAGCTCAACTAAATCATTAACTAATTGTTTGATCTTCTCGTCTTGGGTTACTAAATAAGAAGGTAGTGAAGGCGTCGGCGCAGGTTGAATTTTCTCGCTTGGAGGCAAAGAGGCGCCAACTTTAATTTTGGGCTCTAAAGTCTCAATCCGCTCTTTGGTATAACTTCTAATAAATTCCTCTTTTTCTTCAGGGGGCATTGATTTCAGTGCTTCTTTTTTTGCCTCTAATACCTGTTCAAGTGCCTGAATTTCTTGCTCTAAACTATTAAATTTATCTTTCTCCATATCAATAATTCTATCATTTCGTCTCCCTCCGTCAAAACGGAGAGAATTTTATTATTATGCACTTACTATAATTTTATTACGATCGTGAAGAAATTGTAGTAATTGGGGATAACTTATTTAGATAGAATTTTCTTATAGACATCTGGGGGGATTGAGATCCGACCTATCGATTTTAATCGCTTCTTACCTTTTTTCTGCTTAGCCCAGAGCTTCATTTTGCGGCTCCGATCACCACCATAAAGATAACCAGTAACATCTTTTTTAAGAGCTGATAAAGTCTCTCGGGCAATAATGCGACCATTCGCCCGAGCCTGAATAGCAACGCTGAAAAGTTGTCTTGGTAAAGTCTCTTTTAAATTTTTAACCAAAGCACGGCCAATATAATTAACTTTTTCCTTGGGTAAAATTCTGGCTAGGACCGGCACGACTTCTCCAACAACCAGAACCTCTAATTTTGTTACCTCGGTTTTTTGATAGCCAGAAATCTCATAATTCATTGAAGCGTAACCCTGAGAAACGGTCTTCAGTTCATCGTTAAAGTCTAAAATAAGTTCTTGGAGGGGTATTTCAAAATGGGCTACAACATTTTGACCTAAGTTCTCAATCCTTCGAGCTCCCTCAGGATTGACAGTGAGTGAAACCGAACTATCAACCTGTAAAAGTCGCATTCTAAATTTTTCCTGAAGCTGGAAAAGTTGGTTAAAATAAATTTCCGGTAAGGTTATTGTTAGATGAACTAGTGGTTCTTCAATTTCTTTTATATCGCTTTCTGCTGGCAGGTCATTAGCGCTACAAACCTCTATAATTTGATTGTTTCTAAGTCTTACCTTATAAACAACCGAGGGGGCAGTAGTTAAAACTTCTAATTTATATTCTTTTTTTAAACGCTCGATAGTAATATCCAAATGAAGCAATCCTAAAAATCCGACCTTAAATCCCCGACCTAAGATTTCATTTTTCTCTATCTCAAAAATAAAAGCAGTATCATTAAGTCTGAGTTTTGCCAAAGCAGAGTGAAGGTTTTCAAAATTATCAGGATCCTCAGGCCAAATTGAAGCAAAAATGACTCTTTGAGGCTCTTGATAGCCAATAAAAGCTTTAATCTGTTCCCATTCTTTAAAAGAACAAATAGTATCCCCTGTTTGAACCATACCAACGTCCTTAATACCAGTAGCGACATAACCAATTTCTCCGCTTTTTAACTCTCGTTCGGCTTTAAGCTCGGGGGTAAAAAAACCTATCTCCTGACAGTCAAATTTATTTTTTTTGGCCGCGAGCCACAATTTTTCATCCTTACTCAAAACACCATCAACCACACGAACATAGGCCACGACGCCTCGATGGTTATCATAAAAAGAGTCAAAAATTAGAGCACGACTTGGCAGTCGATATTTAATTTCAGGAGGAGGAATATTTTTAACTATTAATTCTAAGAGACGATCAACATTGTATCCGGTTTTAGCAGAAATCTTCAAAATCTCCTCGGGCTTTATTCCCACTAATTTAGCTACCTTATAAGCAAGCTCTTCAATAGCGGGTGGATTAAGATCAATTTTATTAATAACTGCAATAATTTTTAAATTTAAAGATTTAGCAATATTCAAATGAGCCACGGTTTGGGCTTGAATGCCTTTAGTGCCATCTACTAAAAGTACTGCTCCCTCAACAGCAGCCAAAGCCCTAGAAACTTCATAAGAGAAATCGGCATGACCAGGAGTATCAATCAGGTTGAGTATATACTCAACCTGCGCTGACCCACGCGGACCGGACGCAGACTCACGCGGAAAACGCGCTAGGTCATAAACTATTCTTTTTATTTCAATGTCTTTACCGCCAAAGTTCACCAATAACGCAAGTTTATAATGCGATCCCTTTAAATAACTCCAAAGTTGCTTTTCTTCAGTTTGTCCTAAAAAAGGCAGAGCTTTTATTTCCACAATAATTTTATCTTCAATCACAAAATCTGGCTGATAGACACCCACTTTTTTATTATTATAAAAAACATCGATAATCTTTTGTTTTTCAAAATATAAGCCGATTTTTTTAAATTCTTCTTCTAAGGCTTTCTGATATATAAGTTCTTTATGTCCTAGGCTTATATTCTTTTTAACAGCAAAAATAGCACTTCTTATTTTATAGGTTATATCTTCGTATAATAGGTGGTTTTCTGCGTTAGTCCGCGTATCGGTCAGCGTAATTCCGCGGTCAGAATGATACAGCATTCTGACGGGTGCCATCTTAATCGTAATCCCCCGCTCTCTTTCTAATTCCATCTGATCCAAATACTGCTCCCGCATCTTTCTCTTGTCTACGGCGCCAGTTAACTCTAAAAAACGGTCCGCCAGCGTACTTTTGCCGTGATCGATATGGCTGATAATAACAAAATTTCTAATGTTAGGATTTTTTAGTTCAGACATTAAATTGTAATTAGATGTTACCTATGTCCTTATAACTTATCTATTTTTACGGACCTATCAATAAGGAATCAGCGATAAGGAATCAGCGATTATTTAGTGGTATCATAAAGGGTTTTAACTTCATCGGCGCTCAAGGCTCGATTGTAAACTCTAACTTCATCAATGAGGCCGTTAAGTTGTCTGCTGCCCCATACAGCACTTTGGGCTATTTGAAATGAATTTGAATTTGTATTTCTTGCCGTACTGATATTAGTTGTATTCTCAAGACTACCATTAATATACATCTTTAGACTCTCGTAGGCTTTGTAAGTCGCCGCAACGAAATACCACTGACCTGTTTGGATAGCTGTATTGGATATAACATTGAGACCATTAGCTACATAAAAGTAGAATTTATCATTATTATTTTGAGCCTGTATATCAAAATCTGCGGCTGTCCCCGATTTTGTAGCGATGGCCATATGTCGGCCGGCGGCTGACGGCAATTGATTAAATTTAACCCAGACAATTATAGTAGCTTCCTGCGTTGGGTCTAAACTTGACTTATTTCCGACATCCACATAATCATCACTCCCATCAAAACTCAAACAAACTCCTGATTTACAGTTGGTTGAAGATTGCCAAGTAGGATTATTAAACAGAGTGCCAGTATTACTGTTACCTGAAGAGTCATCAGCAGTAATACCATTACCTTCATCAAATTTCCAAGAACCCACCAAACCCAGATCCCGAGTAGAGGGGGTCAGACCAGTGTTAGAACCAATCTCAAAAACACCGACGTTCCTTCCACCATCATTGATAGCCGGGCTATGTTTTTCAGTAGACTCTAAAAGAGCGGTTAATTCCCAACTCCCACCAGTAACATAGGTATAATAAAGACTACTACTAGCATTATTCTTGGGGTCAATGGGCAGTGCTGCCAAAGGCGAGCTAAAACTTGAGGAAGTAAAATTAATTGGTATCCAGCCAGTGCCATCAACCTTTTTTAAATTAGCTTGAGTAACACACTTATAAGACCAGCCGCTGGGGAGGGGCGGTAAAGAGAGGTTAGAACAGCTATCAGAAGTATCCGGTAAAGAAACATAGACGACACTGGAAAAGCCTAAGCTAATACTAGATTTAGAAGTCTGAACCCAGTTAATAACCTTATTCAGAGTGCTTAATTCCTGAACTCTTCTGGTATCTCTGGCTTGTTTTAAAAGTTCTGTAGGGGTTAAAACAATAAAGGTAACAGTAGCTAAAATACCGAGGATACCCACAACAATGAGAAGTTCGAGGAGGGTGAAGGCTTTTTTCATATTAATTTTTAAAAGTATCATAAAACTAACTTTGAGACGAATTGATAAAATTTTCTAATTCAGGATCTTTGAAGTAAACCTCCATATTTTTGTATAAATCACTTGTTTGCTGAGCATCTAAATTGGGTAGTTGGTTAATGAGTCTTTTATAATCCCATTGACCGGTTTCCTTAGTTGCTAAACGTAAACTCTCAATTGCTTCGGTTTTAAAAAGTAAGCCGCCTTCAAAGGTAATTAGCCGATCTTTAAAAAATCGAGAACCCTCCAATGTCTCTATTAAATTATTTATTTTAATCGCTTTATCAACGACAGGAATTTTTGTAAAATCTCTTATTCCTTCAATTTCAATATTGGCAATTTTACTATTTTCAATCGTCAACACAGCCAACTCCGAGGAACTTTCAAACAGTAAAAGAAAATAAGAACGAGGCTTAGCTAATAACAGAGATGAACGAACAAGAAAATTATCTAAACTGCTTAAAAAAGCACCTAATTCGTCGAAATTACTATAATCATGAAGAGGAATGTTTTGAACAGGCATAATTTTAGTCTTATCCCTTATTTCTGTAAGTAAATTCTGGGCATTATTAACTTTGTTTTTAAAATCATTTACTAAATCGAGTAAATGGCTATCTTTTTCAGAAAAAAGAATTTTGAATAAATTTTTTTTAAGAAAATCGAGGGTAGAAAAAATTTCTACAACTTTTCCGGTCAAAGACCAACTGCCCGATAAAATCGTAGGGATTTCTTTAAATGAGGATAATATTCCTTGATTAAATTCTGTTTTGGGAGAACCTGCTGAAGATGGTTCTTTAATTAGCGATTCTAATCCCAAATTGTAAATTGCCAAAATTAAAAGGCAGACTATTATTATGCCTCCAGTGATAAAAATTAATTTCACCTTTGGTCTCATCATCTGCCTTAATTATACCAGGTAGTGAAACTTCGACTTGAATTTTTCTTGAGAAAAATTCTTTTTGATAAATTGTCGAAGTTCTACTACCTGGTATATCGAAATTCAAAAATATGGCGATTTTAAAAGCCCTGCCTCCAGATTACCCGGTTTAAATCCAGGTGGGTGACCTCAACTCTAATCCACGGATTAGAGCGCTATCGGCCTCCCTAAACAAACTTTTAGTCCGTAATTCTGAGGCAAGGCTCAGTTTTATTATAGCACGTATTTTTAAAAGTCAACCCCCACACTAATGAAGCACTGCGAAGCTCATAAGTTTTCTCTATTTAGCTTGTTTTTTGAGAAAATTCAAAATTAGCCTTGAAATATCCTTGTTTTAACAAAAGCTTCGGAGAAAACCTGTGCTTCATTAGTGTGGGGGCAATACCCCTAACGATTGTTCCTATTTCCTTTCTTCTTCACTATAGATGTAATTAAAATCGATTTTCTGGTAATTGAAAATCTCGTCACTATTAAAGAATCGCCAGATTTCTTTTTCAGCTGTTTCCGGCGAATCCGAGGCGTGAACTATATTAGCTTGAGTTGACATTGAAAAATCCCCTCTAATAGTTCCAATATCTGCCTCTCGGCCGCAAGTGGCTCCGCAAATTAATCTGACAATTTTTACTGCTTCTAAACCCCCTAGAACCATCGCTACTATCGGCGAGTTCTTCATAAAACGCTTGAGACCTTCAAAAAAAGGTTTGTCTTTGTGGTGGGCGTAATGCTCGTCCAAAAGCACATCGTCTAACTGCATCATTTTCAATCCAATAATTCTTAAGCCCTTTTGCTCAAAGCGTTCAATTATTTTCCCCAAAAGATTTCTTTGAAGAGCATCGGGTTTTATTAAAATTAAAGTTCTTTCGTTTTTTAGTTTCATATATTTTATCTTTTAGTTTTCTCCGACGCTTCGGTCGGAGTCCCGACTTTACGTCGGGATTTAATTTCTAATCCTAGTTCTTTTAACTGGTTTTTATCAACTTCGGATGGGGCTCCCATCATTAAATCTCGGCCGTCGCCGGTTTTCGGAAAAGCCATTACTTCTCTAATATTCGGTTCGTTCATTAAAATCATCAAGATACGATCAAGCCCCAAAGCAATACCTCCGTGAGGAGGAACTCCGTATTCGAAAGCATCCAAGAGATGCCCAAATTTTTCGCGGATGTCTTTTTTGTTATGCCCCATTATTTCAAAAACCGCTTCTAAAATTTCAGGATTATGTTCTCTGATCGATCCCCCGCCTATTTCATAGCCGTTGCAGACTAAATCATATTGATGAGCAATCAATTCCTGCGGATTTTCTTTTATATATTTAATAAACTCACCCCTATTCTTTATTCTTAATTCTTCATTCTTAATTCTTGTGAATGGATGATGCACTGCATCCCACCGGCCTTCGCCAAGGCTTCGGCCGGCAAGCCGTTTTTCTTTACCCTCCGAAGCCTCGGCGTAGGAGGATTCCTTCTTCCATTCAAACATCGGGAAATTAACTATAAAAACAAAGGATAGTTCATTATTGTTATTTTTGTTCTTTCTCAAATCTGGCTTATCAGAATTGTATTGTTTGATTGCCTCTTGGTAGTCTAATCTGGGGAAAGGAATTTTAGTAATTTGCTTTTCGGGGAATATTTTTTTTACTAAATCGGTAAAAAGAGCCTCGACCAAACTTAAAACATCATGCTCTTCAACAAAGCTCATCTCCAAATCTAATTGAGTAAATTCTGGCTGTCTATCGCCACGAGTATCTTCGTCTCGAAAACAGCGAGCAATCTGAAAGTAACGCTCAATACCAGCTACCATTAAAAGCTGTTTATATTGCTGCGGAGATTGAGGAAGGGCATAAAATTTACCCCGCTCTAAGCGGGAAGGTACTAAATAATCACGAGCTCCTTCAGGTGTAGATTTCCCTAAAATTGGTGTTTCTACCTCCAAAAAACCTTTATTAGTTAACCAGTCGCGGATAAACTTAAAAGCTAAATGACGACATTTTAGGTTTTTGAAAATCCGTTTTCGCCTTAAATCCAAATAACGATAGCGGAGACGAGCTTCTTCATTTATCTCATAACCATCTTTATCAATGGCTATTGGTAAGGTCTTAGCTTCGCTTAATATCTCAAGATTTTTAGCGGAGATCTCGAAATTACCAGTGGTGAGATTAGGATTTTCCATCCCTTTCGGTCTTTTCTTAACCGTGCCCTCGATTTTTATTACCCACTCGTTCCTTAATTTATTGGCTTTTTGATAAAGCTCCTTATCCTCTGTCCCGAAAACTACCTGAGCAATGCCGGTTTTGTCTCTTAAGTCAATAAAAATAATCTTGCCGTGATCCCGCCGCGTCTCAACCCATCCATAGATCTTTACTTCTCCGTTTTCTTTTTTACCAATATCCTGTATCCAGGTACGCATATTTATAAGAAATTTCTTAAAATCAGTGCTTTTTACAGTATTTCATCATAACATAAAAACCTGAGTCGTTAAAGTTTTGTTTTTATAACAAAATATCAATCAACGAATTTTGTCTAATATTTCGACGATTGTGAAAATATTAGACTAAGTGTGGATAACTGAGATGACTGGTCAGTTAGAGTACGAAATAGAAATCTTACCTTCTTTGACTTCTAACTTTACTGTTCCTAATTGATCGGTTCTGAGTATTTTTGCTCCTATACTTACTAAGCGGTTTAAGACTTCCGCTGTCGGATGGCCATACGAATTCTTTCCGACTTCAATAACCGCAATTTTAGGTTGGGTTTTTATAAGAAAGTCTTGAGAAGTTGAAAATTTTGAGCCGTGATGAGCGACTTTTAATATATCCAAATCAAGATTGTATTTCTCAATTAAAACTTTTTCTTGTTCGGCGCCGATGTCGCTGGTAAACAATGCCTTTATTCCCGGTGACTCAAGCAAGCCGACTAAAGCATAATCATTAATTTCTTTAGAGACTAACTTTGCTGGTGGCCATAAGATTGATAGAGTATTGGACCGATACTTAATTTTATCCGAAGCGCTAAGAGAAATTGTCGGTACTCTGAGATCTTTTAAAGTTTTTTCTAATTCCTGGTAAGCCGTGATAGAAGCTTTTTGCCCATTAGACAGGAAAAGACTTGCTCCTCGGCGACGCAGAATTTCCACTAAACCGGCTGAGTGGTCTTTTTGAGGGTGGGTTAAAATTACCAAGTCAATATAGCGCTGGTAAAACGGCAAAATTTTATCCAATTGTTCAATAACCGAGGCATTGGGTCCGCCATCAATTAAAATTTTTACTCCGCCTGGCAAAACTACTAATTGGCTGTCCCCTTGACCAACGTCCAAGAAATAAATTTTTAAGTTGTCAGCTGGCGGGAATAAAATTATCCGCCAAAAAAACAGGTTTAAAAATAAAATTACTCCAATAGATAAGATAAATTTCTTATTTTCTAAAAGCATAAATCTTAATAAAAATAATCGCCAAAATATAATACATTAAAACCGCCAGCCAGCTGAAATTTTTAACAGCCAAAGGCGATCCTACTTGAGCAAATAAATCAATAATTCCTAACTGGAAAGCTATTAAGGGATAAGTCAGCCAGCCAGTAATTATTCCCAAAATAGGCAGGATGATTCCAAAGACGCCGGTTAAAAATCCTAACAGCATTGCCAAAGGAACGGTTCCTAAAATTAGGATATTAGTAAAGAGACCAACTGAGGACAAACTGCCGAAATTAATTAAAAGCAAAGGAGCTACCATTAATTGAGCTCCCATAGTGTTAAAAGCGTTATCCCGCCAATTGAGAAAAGAAGGAGCGGCCGCGTTTATTTTAAACAACTTCATCAAAGCCGGCTTAAGATAGACAATTCCCAAAAGAGACATAAAAGAGAGTTGGAACCCCACGTCATAGCGCAGGACCAAAGGATTAAACAAAACCATCAGAAAAGCAGCCAAAATAATGGCATTTCTAAAGTTATAAATTTTCCCGGCGTAGCCCGCCATCATTAAAAGGCCGCCCATTATAGCGGCTCTGATAATTGAAGCTTGGGCTCCAGTCATCAGAACAAAACTTAAAATGAAAAAGACGGTGATCCAAAAAATAAGGCGGCGTTTAATCCCTAAAAAGCCCAATCCCCCGGCAATAGCCAAAATAATAATAGAAATGTTGTATCCCGAAAGAGCAACCAAGTGGGTAGTGCCGGTCAAACTTAAATTCTTTTCAAAATTTTTAGAAAATTCCGAGCGGTCGCCGAAAATAAGGCCGTTAAGAAAAGCCGCTTGTTTGAAATTTAGAGATTTTTTCAAGCCATTCTCTAAAGTATCTTTTATTTTGAAAAGGGTTGTTTTTAAAATCGATCCCTGGTTTTTAGCTGCAATTTCAATTTTTGGGAAATCAATTGTGCCGAAAATCCGATTTTTCGCTAAATATTCGGCGTAATTTCCTTTAGGTTGTTTAATAATACCCTGAACTTCTAAGACATCACCATAAGAGTAAGCAGGAAATCTTGTAGCCGTAAGGAGAATATTCCCTTGATAAGGACTCTTTAAATTCAGGGTCATTTTTTGACTGTTCAGGTTAATTTCAGGATCAGAAACTACTTTTGCTTCGAAGATGATCTTTCTCTCAAATATTAAATTAGGAATTTTATGGATTGAATTGGCGTAGATTTGGTAATAGCCAGCTCCAATAATTGACGCTAATAGCAAAAGAGCAAATGAGAATAGCCTGGCTTTTTTAGTTTGATAACCGAGGAAAACTAAAATTAAGCTGGTTATAGAAAAAAAACCGGCTAAAATAATAAAATTCTTGAAGTAAGAATTTAAGCCAACGCCAAGAATAAAAAATAATAAGATATAGAAAAACCAAAGCGAACGAGGCATTAGAACTCAATCCCCTTTTTCGGAACATATCCTCCAATGCCCTTAGGGTATTTAATTTCTTTTATCTCTGTAACGATATCTGCCAATTTTATAAAACTTTTTGGGGCAGAGCGGCCAGTCAGAATCAAATCGGGTGCTGAATCGCGTAGGCTCACACGAACTTCCTTCAACAACCTTAAGACTTCCGTAACATTAATTAACCCCAAACTTACTGCCACATTAATTTCATCGAGAATGATCAGGTCATATTTTTTACTTCTAATCGCTTTTTGAGCTAAGACCAAGGCTCTTTGAGCCGCTTTTTTATGAATAGAAAAAGGTAATTTGTCGCTGGCTATTTTAACAAACCCCTTGCCCGCTCTGATTATCTGGAATCGGGAACTGGTGATTCGGAACTTTTTCAAGAATTTGTGCTCGCCAGAGATGAATGGTCCTTTAATAAACTGGATCATTAATACTCTCTTCCCCTGCCCAATAGCCCGAACCGCTTGCCCTAAGGCCGCTGTAGTTTTACCTTTTCCGTTGCCGGTGAAAATAATGATCATGCCAAATTTATTAAAATTTTACGAGCGAAGCGAAGTTAAATTTTATCATAAATTTGAGCACCCTGTTAAATGCCGCTCTGCGGCAATTTCGCCAGAAGCGAAATTATTTAACAGGGTAAAGGTTTTGTTCCTGAAATTTGTTCGTGCTTTCGCACTCCAAATTTCAGACAAAGCCCTTTATGATTCCTCCTCCAAGCATTTCGCCATTTTTTTTATAAAAAACCGCTGATTGTCCCGGAGCGACAAATTTGATTGGCTCGTCGAAAATTAACTTAAAACCTAAATCATGCAACCTGAAGCATACTTTTGCGAGCGGTTGACGGTAACGGACGCGAGCTAAAACTTGCAACGGTTTATTCTTTATTAATTGAGGGTTAATAAAATTGATGTTAGTTAATTCAATTTCCTTTTTATAAAGCGCCGGATTGTCTTCTCCTTCAGCTATTCTAATTACATTATTTTCCGGGTCTTTCTCGGCAATATAATAGGGTTTATCACCAGCTATGCTCAAACCGTGGCGCTGGCCGATAGTGTAGAAATAAACACCTTGGTGCTCTCCTATCTTTTTCCCGGAGGTTGTCAAGACTATTCCTCGTTTTTCTGGGATATACTGGCTTAGGAAGTCCCGGAGAGTAACTTTTCCTAAAAAGCAGATGCCTTGTGAGTCTTTTTTATCAGCTGTGGGCAGGCCTTCTTTTTTAGCCATCTCTCGGACTTCGGATTTTAAATAATCCCCTACTGGAAAAAGACAATATTTGAGTTGTTCTTGTGTCAAGGTCCAAAGAAAATAGCTTTGGTCTTTATTTACGTCTTTAGCCTGAAATAAAGAGTATTGTCCGTCGGCATCTTTTGAAGAGAAGCTCTCGGAGGCACGGCGAGCTTGGTCTCGAAGCGTTAGCGGAGAGTCGCCGTGCCGAGAGCGCAGATGGTCGCCGACCGCTGGAGTCGGCGAACCATCGG